>CANQQN010000014.1 GCA_947625995.1 uncultured Lachnospiraceae bacterium | reverse complement strand
GGCGCCCTGTTTTGACGGTATGGAAACCTGCCGCGTTCACGGGAAAACCCGGCAGGCGTTGGGAATCAGGTTCCTATGCCTGAAGATCGTCGATATCGGACATCTCGTCTGCGCCGATATCCAGCATATTAACGGTGCGCCGTTTGATCCGCGCTTTTTCGGACGCGTCTAGGATAAAGTCCTTGATCTCTTTGGCGTGGCGCACATGGTGGATCAGAAGATCCTTGTGTGTAGTATCGCCGGTGAAGCATTTGACGGTGCCGATGCCAAACAGACGCTCGATCAGAGAACGCTGAAGCTGCACGTCCTGAACCTTGTACATATAACAGTCATTTTCTTTTTTGTGAAAAAATCCTTCCTCAATGGTGATCATATCTTCCTTAACGGTATAGACCGTAAACGTAAAGGGAAGCGCGAAAAATAACCATCTTTTTCTTTCGTTGAATTCCATGACGTCCTCCTTCTTTTGTAGATCGTTTGCAGCAGTTCGCTGATCATTCAAAAACATCTCTTATTAAATTTTATAATAATAATCGGCAAGATGCAACGAAAAATTTTATATTCACTAAGAATTTTAAAATATCTGTAGCTTCGTTGACAATTAGAATCGGATGCCATTTCCGGTTAACAGTAAGATCAGGTCAGAAAAAGGAGAATGAAAATGGAAAGCAGCAAGATCAACAGGATATTCATAAACTCCTTTTTATTTTCAGAATAATCACATCCTATATAAAAGTGCTCTTAAAACAGAAATCAACCTGCCCAATCTTCAAGAAGTATTCCTGGAACGCGTTGAAATTCAGAGGTGTTATGTGTTACGACAGTCAGTCCGCGGGCTATCCCCTGAGCGGCAATCATAATGTCGTACGCTCCGATTGGTGTACCTGCAGCAGCCAGCCGTGCCCGAAGCAAACCGCATTGTCTAGCATCTTCATATGTAAAGGGAAGCACATCAAAAGCTGCCAAAAAAGCCCGCATAGCTTCCTTGGAACGATCGCCCCATTTGCTCTTGGCGGCACCATATTCCAACTCCAGTACGGTGATAGATGAGAGTTTTATCTGTTCCGGGCGGATTGTCAGCATTTTTTCTGCAATATGAGGATACATCCCTTTCATTGCGTAAATGCAAATATTTGTGTCTAAAAGATACATTAAAATTCCTCCCGCTCAGGTGAATCTGAAAGCATAGGCTGTTCCCTGTCAAAATCAGGTTCTTCGGATGCTTTGCCCAGTCCCATACGCACCAGATACCACGGGTCAGAAGTCGGAATCAGATAAAGACATTCTCCAAGCCGACGGATGAAGAACTCTTTTTGTTCTGTGTGAAATTCGCTAGGTATGCGAATAGCCTGACTGTTTCCGCTTTGGAAAACTTTAGCAGTAGTCATAAAAACCTCTCCTTTCTGTATATACATATAGTATATACAATTCTAAGTGAAAATGCAACAGTTATATTTTTCCTGTTTCTAATTCCAAAGTAGCTATTTGCAGAAGAGAAAAATGACTGTTTCACAGACGCATACCCTTCCTACCCATATCATTCATGGCAGATTGCGTCTGCCTGCAGATACTGCGCCGTAAAAGCACGGCGCATTTTTTCGGTGTACTGTTTCTTTTTATTGAGATAGTTTACTCTGCCGCGCGGGGACAGTATTTGTTGTAGTGATGGCAGTAGCAAAATATCTTTTGACCTGTCCCTTGTATTGTGCTATGATAAATAAGGTTTTTTGAGTTGTTGATAATAAACAGTTCATCACAAAAGGATGTGAACATTTTGGATAAACCCATTACCATCGGTCTGCCCCGGGCCATGCTCTACTATCGTTACAAAACGTTGTGGCACAGCTTTTTCGAGGAGCTTGGCTTTTCCGTGATCGAGAGCGCGCCTACCAGCAAGCTGACGCTGGAGGAAGGCGCGGCCCTCGCCATCGATGAGGCATGCCTGTCCCTGAAGATCTTTCTCGGCCATGTGAAGGCGCTGATAGGGAAGTGCGACTATATCCTGATCCCCCGGATCAGCAATTTTGGGATAAACCATGAAATGTGCTGCAGGTTTGAGGCTCTGTACGATCTGACAAGGAATGTGTTCAGAGAGTCCGGACAGAAATTTCTCACCTACAATGCGGACATGATCCAGAAAAAGAGCGAGTGGGCCGCTTTTATGGGATTGGGCCAGTTCTTCGGTTTTACTGTCAAGGCCGCGAATAAAGCATACCGGACAGCCAAAAAGGCAGAGCAGCGGCAGCAAAAGGCGGAGCAAAAAAAGCAGGAGCTTTTGTATAGATCCGAAAAGATAAAGATCCTGATTGCCGCTCACAGCTACGTGATCTGCGACGCCTATATCGGAAAGCCTGTGATAGAATTTCTGAAAGGCTCCGATGTGGTGCCGATTCGTGCGGACGTGATCGATCCGGAAGATGGCGCAAAGGCCGGAAAAGAACTGTCCCCCACCTGCAAATGGCAGATCAACCGGGAGATTTTAGGGAGTATCGTCCAAAACAGGGACAAGACCGACGGGATCATACTGCTCAGCGCGTTTCCCTGCGGTCCGGATTCCATGGTCAATGAGATCATTGCCAGAAGGGTGAAGGATCTTCCGATCCTGAACCTTGTAATGGACGGACAGAACGGCACCGCGGGCGTGGAGACGAGACTAGAGAGCTTCATTGATATCATACGGTTTAAGGAGGGAAAGCTTTAAATGGATTTGCACAGAAAGATTTCTTTTCCAAGGATCGCAAGATACAACTGCGCCATAAAATATATCATTGAAATGGGCACGGGAGCTTCTTATATCATGCAGCCGGAGATGACGAAGCGCACCATGGAGATCGGGACAAAATACAGCCCGGATTATGTGTGTACCCCGTTCAAATCCAGCCTCGGCAGCATGATCGAGGCGTTGGAAGCCGGCGCAGATACCATACTCATGACCAACGGCCTGTGCAGGCTGGGCTATTATGGGGAGCTGCAGGAGCAGATCCTGAGGGATCTTGGATACCGGTTTGATTTTATCAATCTGTCGGAATACGTTACAGGCAAGCTGAAGGATTATTTAAAAGCCGTGAAACGGATCGATCCCAAGGTAAAGCTGCCCAGATTTCTTCTTGCTTTAAAGGACGGGCTGAAAATGGGCGAGTATGTGGACAATATCACGGAGGAATACTATAAAAACTGCGGCTTTGAGGTGACAAAAGGAGAGTATAAAAAGGCATTCAGGCAGTTCCTTTCAAAAATGGAGACTGCCCGCAGCAGAGGGGAGATGGACGCCGGTTATCAGGCAGCCCTGCAGACTATGGGGCAGATTCCTGTGGACAAGCCGGAAAAGCCCCTTCAGGTGGGAATTCTGGGCGAATTTTTCACGGTCATGGATGCTTTTTCCAATCTGGATCTGGAGCAGCACCTTGCGGATATGGGCGTGGAGGTCCACCGCTGGATGAACGTGAAAAACCGGATGCTGCACTACAGCGGGGAGAAAAACCTGAATATCAAGATCCGTGATTTATGCAGTTATGAAATGGGGCCTACCTCCACCGCAAATATCTGGTGCGCAAGGGAATATGCGGAGCAGGGCTTTGACGGGCTTATACACGTGAAATCCGCAGGCTGTACGCCGGAGATCGACGTGATGCCGGTGCTGCAGAATATCAGCGCGGACTATAAGATCCCGGTATTGTATCTCACGTATGATTCACAGACCAGCGACGTGGGTCTGATGACCAGACTGGAAGCGTTTTATGATATGATCCGGATGAGAAAGAGGGTATTGTAAATGGAGCATGCATATCTGGGGATTGACGTGGGCTCGATCTCCACAAAGGGCGTAATCATTGATAAGGATAACCGGATACTGAGCAGTGAATACAGATGGACGGAAGGCGACCCCATAGGAGCGGTAAAGGAGTTGGTCCGCAGTCTGGAGGCCGGTTTTGACAAAGAAAAATATAAAATTGTGGCTACCGGCACTACCGGAAGCGCCAGAAAGCTTGCCGGTACGATCGTAGGCGCCACAATGGTGAAAAATGAGATCACCGCCCATGCAGTGGGAACCACCACCTTTTACCCGGAGGTGCGTACCATTCTGGAGATCGGCGGACAGGATTCCAAGATCATCTTAGTGGAAAACGGCGTGGCTGTGGACTATGCCATGAATACCCTCTGCGCCGCAGGCACAGGAGCGTTCCTTTCCAGTCAGGCAAAACGGCTGGGCATCGAGGTGGAGGAAATCGGAGATATTGCGCTGAGGTCAAAGCATCCCACCCCTATCGCTGCCAGATGTACGGTGTTTGCGGAATCCGATCTGGTACATAAGATCCAGAACGGACATTCCAGAGAAGATATCATCGCGGGCGTCTGCAACGCGGTGGTGGCAAACTATCTGAACAATGTGGGAAAAGGGAAAAAGATAGAATCGCCCATTGTGTTTCAGGGTGGCGTCAGCAAAAATACCGGCGTGGTGGCGGCTTTTGAGAGAACGCTGGGCTGTAAAGTCATTGTAGATGAAAACGGCCATCTCATGGGAGCGCTCGGAGCGGCCATTCTGGCAAAGAAAAGCGGGAACCGCAATGAATTCGATTTTTCTATGGAAGAAATGGAGTTTCATACCAGAGAGGTCACCTGCGGCAGGTGTACCAATAACTGCGAGATCATCTGTGTGTACCGCAATGGGCAGATGATCGATTTCTGGGGCAACCGCTGCGAACGGGGCGCCAATTTTAAGTAAAGTAAGATTCTAAAAGAGGCTGTCGAAAACCATAGGTTTTCGGCAGCCTCTTTTGCTCAGATAAGATATCAGTTGTCTTCTTCTTTGCCGTCCATGGAGAAAATGGTCCGTTTCCTTGCCATTTCGTCGCTTTCCAAGTACTCATCGTAGGTTGTGATCTTATCGAGAATACTGCCGTTTGGAAAGATCTCAATGATCCGGTTTGCAGTTGTCTGTACGAACTGATGGTCATGAGAGGTAAACAGGATCACGCCCGGGAATTTGATCAGGGCGTTGTTCAGCGCCGTGATGGATTCCATATCCAGATGGTTGGTGGGATCGTCAAAGAGCAGTACGTTGGTCGCCTGGATCATCATCTTGGAGAGGAGACAGCGCACCTTTTCCCCGCCGGAAAGAATGTTTACTTTTTTTACGCCGTCTTCGCCTGCAAAGAGCATACGGCCCAGAAATCCGCGCACATAGGTCACGTCCTTTTCAGGAGAGAAGGGCATCAGCCAGTCCACGATGGTTTCCGGACGTTCAAACTCTTTGGTACTGTCCTTGGGGAAATATGCCTGAGATGTGGTCACGCCCCATTTATATGTTCCCTCGTCCGGCTCGATTTCTCCTGCAAGGATCCGCAGCAGGGTGGTGATGGCAAGCTCGTTGCCGCCTACAAACGCCACCTTGTCGTCGTGGTTTAGGATAAAGGAAACATTGTCCAGCACTTTTACGCCGTCAATGGTCTTGGAGAGGTTTTCCACAGTCAGCACTTCGTTGCCGATTTCACGGGAAGGCCTAAAGTCAATGTAGGGGTATTTTCTGCTGGAAGGCTTGATTTCCTCCAGTTCGATCTTTTCCAACGCGCGTTTCCGGGAAGTAGCCTGCTTGCTCTTGGAAGCGTTGGCGCTGAACCGGGAGATAAATTCCTGCAGCTCCTTGATCTTTTCTTCTTTCTTTTTATTGGCTTCCCGCATCTGCTTCTGCAGAAGCTGGCTGGACTCATACCAGAAATCGTAGTTGCCTGCGTAAAGCTGGATCTTGGCATAGTCGATGTCCGCGGTATGGGTGCATACCTTATTTAAGAAGTAACGGTCATGGGAGACCACGATCACCGTGTTGTCGAAATTGATCAAAAATTCCTCCAGCCACGCGATGGCGTCCAGATCCAGATGGTTGGTAGGCTCGTCAAGAAGCAGGATATCCGGATTGCCGAACAGGGCTTGCGCCAACAGCACCTTTACTTTCTGGGAGCCGTCCAGATCGGCCAGAAGCTTGTAGTGCAGTTCCGTGTCGATACCGAGGCCGTTCAGCAGCATGGCGGCGTCGGACTCCGCGTTCCAGCCGTCCATACCTGCAAACTCCGCTTCCAGTTCACTGGCGCGAATGCCGTCCTCCTCGGTAAAGTCTTCCTTGGCGTAGATGGCGTCTTTTTCTTTCATGATCTCATAAAGACGGGCATTCCCCATGATGACCGCGTCCAGCGCGGCGTAATCGTTGTATTTGAAATGATCCTGCTGCAGGAAAGAGAGCCGCTGGCCGGGGGTGATCACGATATCTCCCTTAGTAGGCTCCAACTGGCCGGAAAGGATCTTTAAAAAAGTGGATTTTCCCGCGCCGTTCGCGCCGATAAGGCCGTAGCAGTTACCTTCCGTGAATTTGATATTGACATCCTCAAAGAGGGCTTTTTTGCCGATCCTGAGGGTCACGTTGTTTGCACTAATCATAAATCGGTTCCTTTCTGAAATGTAAATACTACCATACGCAACTTATTTTACTCAATTTGCCGCAATTTGCAAGTGTTTTGTGAAATTTGCCACAAGGTTTCAAAGAAATGGGATGGAAACCGTAAAAATGGTAAAAAAAAACATTTGCGTTAAGAAAAGAAACTTTTTACTTGCATAATCGATGGAAAGTATGTTAAAATAACAAAAGCTGTGTATTTTACATATCGGAGGTCAAAAGTTGACAGGATTCATAGATATACATTGCCATATCTTACCCGGCGTGGACGACGGGGCAAAATCAATGGAGCAGACGCTCCGGCTGTTGAAAGAGGAATACAGTCAGGGCGTGCGCGGCGTTGTATTTACCCCTCATTTTCGGATCGGCATGTTTGAGACATCGGCCGGGAAGGTGGAGGAGACGTTCCTGCGCGTAAAGGAAGAAGCAAAAAAAATCGCGGATGACCTTACCCTGTATCTGGGCTGCGAATTTCACAGTACCAGCGATATGGTGGATATGGTCAAAAAAGATCCCCGCAGAAGGATGGCGGACACAAAATATGTGCTTGTGGAGTTTTCCTATGCCTCGCCGGACACGGAGATACGCCGGCAGGTCAATGAACTGCTCCGGTGGGGGTACCGGCCGATCATTGCCCATGCGGAGAGATGCGCCAGCCTGACAGACAAGCCCGGCAGGGTGGAGGAGCTTTGCCAGATGGGCGCTTACATTCAGGTCAATGCGGAAAGTATATTGGGTGAGATCGGAAGGGGAGTCAAAGCGTTTTGCGTGAAACTGATCAGAAACGATCTGGTGCATTTTGTGGCCACTGACGCCCACAATGAAACAGACCGCGCGCCTAACCTGAAGAAATGTGTGCAGTATCTTACCAAGAAGTTTGGCGACGATACGGTCAGAGAGCTATTGATTCATAATCCGATGAAAATGATACATAATGAATACATATAAGAAAAAGGGAGAATGGCAAAGAGAATGGAAACACATAATAATGATGAATTGGAAATTGATTTACTGCAACTTGTAAATGTGATCCGCTCGCATCTTGTGGTGATCATACTCAGCGGTCTTTTGTTCGGACTTGCGGCACTGCTCATTACAAAAGTGTTTATTACGCCGCAGTATGTTTCTACGGCGGAGCTTTACGTATTAAACCGAGCCGATCAGAACAGTTCGTCTTCCGTAACCCAGAGCGACTTGCTGAGCAGCAGTTATCTGACAAAGGACTATATTGAACTGTGTAAGACCCGCAGAGTTACGGAGATGGCCGTTTCCGCGGTGGGTCTGTCCCTGACTCATGAAGAAATGCTGAAGAAGCTTACTGTTGAGGAAGCCAGCTCAGATACCCGTGTGATCTCCGTTCGAGTCACCGACCCCGATCCGTATGCGGCTCAGAAGCTGACAGCCGCCATCTGTGAAGCGGCTTCCACACAGATTCAGGATATCATGGATGTGCAGGCCGTGAAGGTGGCGGATCCCGCCACGATCCCGGAAAAGCCCAGCAGTCCCAATGTAAAGAAAAATGCTGCCATCGGCGCACTGCTCGGCATCCTGCTTGCAGGCGCAGTGGTGGTGATCCTGTTCCTTGTAAACGATACCCTTCGTACGCCGGAGGAGGTAGAGCGTTATCTGGAGCTTCATGTACTTGGTTCCATCCCCATGAGCGAGGAGGATAACAAGAAAAAGAAGAAAAAGAAAAAACGGAATACCGGCAAGGCCAGTACGAGAAAAACAGGCAAGTAAGCAGCGGAAAGGATAAGATGGAATCATGAAAAAGATCAAATTAAAGGAAGAAAAACAGGATTATGCCACAAGAGAGGCGCTGAAAACACTTCGTACCAACTTTCAGTTTTGTGGCGCCGACAAAAAGATCATCGCGCTGACCAGCTGTGTTCCCAATGAGGGGAAATCTTCACTGAGTCTGGATCTGGCGAAATCCCTTGCGGAGATCGGCAAGCGGGTGCTGATGATCGACGCGGACTTAAGGAAAAGCGTCCTTCTCCGGAAATGTGAGGTGGAGGATGAGGTAAAGGGATTTACCCATTTCCTGTCAAAACAGGCCGCCCTTATTGATGTGATCTATGAGACGAATTTTCCCAATCTTCATCTGATCGTGGCGGGACCCGTTCCCCCGAACCCTTCCGAGCTTCTTGGGGGCAACGTGTTTAAGGACATGCTTCGGGCAGTAGAGTCCGTATATGACTATATCATCATTGATACGCCTCCTCTGGGGAGCGTGATCGATGCCGCCGTCATTGCCGAGGAGTGCGACGGCGCGATCCTTGTGATCAAATATGGCGACATCAGCTATCGTTTCGCCCGCTCGGTAAAAGAGCAGCTTGAAAAGAGCGGCTGTACCATTCTCGGCGTGATCCTGAGTATGGTGGAGATGGGTACTGCCGGTTATGGTTATTACAGCAAGCGCTACGGGAAATACGGCAAATATAAGAAGTACGGCAAATACGGGAAATACGGCAAATATGGCTATGGATACGGGAAAAGCTACAGCTACGGCCCTTATGGTGATTATGGCACGTATCCTCCCGAAGAGGCGGAAAAGAAATAATGCCGTAGACAGTTTACGATAATGAGATGAAGGGAAAATGCAGAATGAATAAATGGATCATTAATTTGCTGGGGGTGGCGGTTGTTGTATTTGCAGGTATCTACATTTATCTGAATGTGATAACCGACCATGACGCGCCGAAGATTACCATTCCGAATACCAGCGTTACTTACAGGGAAGGAGAGGATACGAAGGTCCTTCTGGAGGGTGTGACTGCCATCGACGAGGAGGACGGCGATGTTTCGGATTCTCTTATGATCGCATCCGTGTACCCTTCTCTCGACAATTCTCAGGCCAGAGTAGTGTATATCGCAAGAGACAAGAGCAATAACATGACCAGCCTCGACAGATTTGTAGATTATGTGGAACAGCAGTCAGACAATCCGGAAGAAGGACAGGAGTTTAACGAAGACATGCCGTATGAAGAAGGTACCGGAGACGGGACTATGCAGAATGTGCCTCAGCAGCTTTCGCCGGAAGAAGAACTGGCGGCGGCGCAGGCAGCGGCAGAGCAGGCTTTCGCGGCGCTTCCCGCGGATGCTCCCCGTCTGACCATGAGTGCCCAGACGGTGACGATCGGCTTGGGAGAAGAATTTTCAAAGCTGCAGTATGTACATGAGATCACGGATAACAAGGATACGCGGGAGCAGCTTTTCCAGAGAGTACAGATCAACGGGGATGTCAATACAGAACAGCCCGGCGTCTATCAGCTTGGTTATGTGGTGGTAGATTCAGACGGTAACCGCTCTAACGAGGCGACCCTCACCGTTGTTGTCGCACAATAATTTCTGACCATAGAACCTATCAGTATACGGAAACCATCGTGTCCTGATAGGTTTTCTTTTTTAAAACCGTGCTTTTGCAGAACGTTTTGTTTAGGAGATCAAGATGTTTCAATGTTTTTATCCGTCCGTCAGGGCGGGGTCGGCCTATGAAATTGACTATGAGCGCCTTTATGAAAAGGGAAAACGGGGCATTATCTTTGATATTGACAACACGCTTGTTCCCCACGGGGCGCCGGCGGACGCACGCGCCGTTTCACTGTTTTTGCGGTTGAAGGCCATTGGCTTTCAGGCGTGCCTGCTGTCCAATAATCAGGAGGAGCGGGTGAAGCGTTTCAATGAGAAGATTCAGGTCCATTATTTGTATAATGCCCACAAGCCTTCGGTAAAAAATTACAGAAAGGCCATGGAACTGATGCGGACCGATGAGCAGTCCACGGTCTTTGTGGGAGATCAGTTATTTACAGACGTGTACGGGGCGAACCGGGCCGGGATTTATACCATATTGGTAAATCCCATCCATCCGAAGGAAGAGATCCAGATCGTACTGAAACGGTATCTGGAAAAGATCGTATTGTTTTTTTATGAAAGAAAATGTAAAAAAGAAAATAAGAAGGAAAAAGAAAAAGATAGGAGTGATGTAAAATGTCCGGATCCGAGATGATCGGAGGAAATACTTGCCTATGCGGCGTCATGGGCGATCCCATTGCCCATACCTTATCGCCGGCGATACATAATTATCTTGCGAAAACTTTGGGCGTGGACTCGGTCTATGTGCCTTTTCATGTAAAGAAAGAAGATCTGAAGGATGCGCTGCGGGGTGCTCACGGGCTGGGGATCAAAGGAATGAACGTGACGGTACCCCACAAGCAGGCCGTAATGGACTATCTGGAATATTTAGATCGGGACGCAGCAGAGATCGGCGCGGTGAACACCCTTGTGAAAGGCGAAACAGGGTATCGGGGATACAATACGGACTGGCGGGGGCTGGGACAAGCCCTTGCATGGGAAGGCGTTTCCCTGACAGGCGCCCATGTGGTGATCCTCGGTGCGGGAGGTGCCGCCAATGCCGTGGCGTATCTTTGCGGCTATGAAGGCGCCTCCCACGTGACGATCCTGAACCGCACTCTCCAAAAGGCCCGAATACTTGCCGAAAGGATGGCGGAAAAGTTTCCGGATACCGTTTTTTCATCCGACGGCATTTTGGGCTGGAAGAAGCTTACGGGAACGGGATATCTCTGTATTCAGACGACCTCTTGGGGGATGCGGCCAAACGAGGGAAAGGCAGTCATTGAAGACGAGGAATTTTATCAAAAGCTTGCCGTGGCTGCGGATATCGTGTTCAGCCCTCTTGAGACAAAATATATGAAGCTTGCGGCGGCAGCCGGCGTCAAAACCTTTAACGGGCTGAACATGCTGCTGCTTCAGGCAGTCTGGGCCTTTGAACTGATGCATGGCGTGAAGGTGACGGAAGAAATCATAACGGGCGCGCGCGCGTATCTGAAGGAGATCCTTAAGGATGAAGCATAAAATACTGATTGGATTTATGGGAAGCGGCAAGAGCGCCGTATCGGCGGCGCTGGCAGATCTTCTTGGATGGAAGTTGCTGGACACGGACGCACAGATCGAGAAGGAACAAGAAATGACGATTTCGGAAATCTTCCGCGCGCAGGGCGAGGGGGCGTTCAGAAATATGGAAACGGCGCTTTTGAACAGGCTTGCCGGCGTGGAGGAACCGCTGGTAATCTCCGCAGGCGGCGGTCTTGGAGCGCAGCCTCAGAACAGAGAGACGCTTAAGCAAATGGGAGATGTGATCTGGCTGCGGGTGCGTCCCGAGACAGTGTTAAAGAGGCTGGAAGGGGACATGAGCCGTCCGCTTCTTCAGGGGCCGTACAAAGAGCAAAAGGTGCGTGACCTTCTTGACGAACGGGCTCCGCTCTACGGGGCGGCAGCATCCTTTCAGGTGGATACCGACGGGAAAACGCCCCTGCAGATCGCGGAGGAGATCATAAAACTGACGGAAGGAGGAAGGATATGAAGCTATTGGTGATCAACGGACCGAATCTGAATTTTCTCGGTATTCGTGACAAGGCAGTGTATGGAAAAGAGGATTATCAATATCTGACCGGTATGATACAGGAAAAGGCCGAAAAGGACGGCGACAGGGTGGAATGCTTTCAGAGCAATCATGAGGGTGCCATCATCGACCGTATTCAGGAAAGCTATTTTGACGGCACAGAGGGGATCGTCATCAATCCCGGCGCATTCACCCATTACAGCTACGCCATCCGGGATGCTTTGGAAAGTATCCATGTGCCGAAGGTGGAGGTCCATATTTCCGACGTGAATGCCCGGGAAGAGTTCAGACACCTGTCCGTTACAAAGCCGGTCTGCGACGGCCAGATCGTGGGACAGGGACTGAAAGGATATCTTCTTGCCATGGATCTTGTGAGGGAGATTGCGGCAGAAAGAAAGGAAAAGCGGGACTAAAGGACGGCATTTCGCCGGACGGCGTTTTGGAAAGTGAAAAAGTAGTTGAAAAACAGTAAAATATATTATAAAATATTACGGAGATTTATATTTCGTCAAAACGGAATAAGAGGAGGAATTTATTATGATTTCAGCAGGTGATTTCAGAAACGGCGTGACCATCGAGTTGGACAACAATATTTATCAGATCATTGAGTTTCAACATGTAAAACCCGGAAAGGGCGCTGCATTTGTGAGGACCAAATTAAAAAATATCAAAAACGGCGGAGTTGTGGAGAAAACTTTCAGACCTACGGAGAAGTGCCCGCAGGCGCGCATCGACCGGGCAGATATGCAGTACTTATACTCCGACGGAGATCTGTTCCATTTTATGGACGTGACCACATATGAGCAGATTGCTCTTGACAAAAACACCATCGGCGATGCGCTGAAGTTTGTCAAAGAAAATGAAATGGTAAAGATCTGTTCCCACAACGGCAGCGTATTTGCGGTGGAACCTCCCCTGTTCGTAGAACTGGTGATCACCGACACAGAGCCCGGCTTCAAGGGCGATACCGCCACAGGCGCTACCAAGCCCGCTGTGGTTGAGACCGGAGCTACCGTTTATGTACCGCTGTTTGTGGATCAGGGAGATAAGATCAAGATCGATACAAGAACCGGTGAATATCTGTCAAGAGTATGATCCCGGCAGTCTGCACAGTATGTTAGGACATGCACAGGTTCCCATGGAAGGATGTGAGGACAGATGGCCGGTCAGGGCGTTCACAGAAAAAGCAGGAGACACGTGCGTGAGAGAGGTACGAGGTTTTACGATTACAATCTGGTATTTCTGGTAATATTTCTGGTGGTGATCGGTCTGATCATGATCTTCAGCGCTACGGCGTATACAGACAGCGAATCCTCCAATTTCTTTATGAAACAGGTGATATTCGCGGTTGTCGGCGTTGTGGCTATGATCGCCGTATCTTTTGTGCCGTATCATGTATACAGGAGAGTGGCGGAATATGGGATGATCTTTTCTGCCATACTGATCCTGCTTGTCAAGACTCCTCTGGGGCATACAAGCCACGGTGCCACCAGATGGCTGAAATTCGGGGGATTGACCGTACAGCCGGCGGAAATTGCCAAGATCGCGGTGATCATTTTTACGGCGATCATTCTCAGCAGGCTCGGTAAGCAGGTCACGCAGGCCAGAAGCATCCGTCTGATCTTCGGCGGATCCCTCTTTCTGTCGGCGCTGCTGGTATTGGTCACAAAAAATTTGAGCTCGGCCATTATTGTTTTTTTGATCCCCTTCTGTATGTACTTTATCGCCCACCCGAAGCTGAAACCGTTTTTGATACTTCTGGCTGCTGTGTTCGTACTGGCGGTGTTTGTGGTGTTTATAGCGGAAATGACGGGTGGCGGCACCGGCGGCTTCCGCCTTACGCGTATCCGCGCGTGGCTCCATCCGGAGGAATACGCCGGGGATACTTCATTCCAGACGCTGCAGGCGCTCTATGCCATCGGCTCGGGAGGGCTGTTTGGCAAAGGACTGGGTTCCAGCGCGCAGAAGCTGATCATGCCTGAGGTGCAGAATGATATGATCTTTTCCATTATCTGCGAAGAATTGGGGTTATTCGGGGCAATGGTGATCATTCTGCTTTTTATTCTGCTTTTGTACCGTATGGTATATATTGCCAGAAATGTAAAGGATGTGTTTGCTTCCATGCTTGTCATCGGCGTGTTTTCCCACATTGCCATACAGCTTGTGTTAAACATCGCGGTGGTGACAAACTCCATACCCAATACAGGTATTTCGCTTCCTTTTATCAGCGCAGGCGGTTCGTCGCTGATCTTTCTGATGGTGGAAGTGGGTATGGTGCTCAACGTATCAAGAAGCATTCCTTACGAATAATAAAAAGGGGGTTTTTCATATGTTGGAGAGAGCAAGAAAAATTGCCGAAAAAGCTTTCAGGGATAAAAAGGCGCCAAACGGGGAGCCTTATATTAACCATACCCTGAGAGTGGTCGACGCTATGACCACAGAGGAAGAAAAAACGGTCGCTATGCTGCACGACGTGCTGGAGGATTCGGAGATGTCCATCAGCGACCTGATGGAGCAGGGATTTTCCAGACCTGTTCTGGAGGCGGTTGCCGATCTGACAAAGAAAAGCGATATGACTTATTTTGATTATATCGAGGATATATGCAGCAATGAGCTGGCTACGAAAGTGAAGCTGGCTGAGATTGAGGATAATAAAGATGAAGTCCGTGTCAACAAGATGTCCTTTAAGACCTATAGTCTGGAAGAACGGTATAAAATGGCAAAGGAAATTTTGGAAACGGGCGTCAATTATTTCGGAACAAGGTAGCAAAAGTAACTATCCGGGGACTGCCCACAGGGCGGTCCTCTTTTCGGACGCCGGAGGGGATATAAATGGACAAGTATCTGCTTGCAATCGATCAGGGGACTACCAGCAGCCGCGCGATTGTTTTTGACAGGCGGTTAAGGATCGTCGCAAGCTCCCAGAGGGAGTTTCATCAGATCTTTGAGAAGCCCGGCTGGGTGGCCCATGATCCGGAGGAAATATGGCTGAGTGTGTTGTTTGTGATGACGGACGCCGTTCGGCAGGCGGGCATCCGCCCGGATCAGATCGCGGCCGTGGGGATCACCAATCAGCGGGAAACCACGGTGCTTTGGGACAAAAATACAGGACAGCCGGTCTGTCACGCCATCGTGTGGCAGTCCAGACAGACGACGGAGATCTGCCGGCGGTACCGGGAAAAGGGCTGTGAAGAGATGATCCGCCGAAAAACAGGACTGATCATAGATCCTTACTTTTCGGCCACAAAGATCCGCTGGGTATTTGAGAATGTGCCGGGCGTGAAGGAAAAGGCGGCCCGGGGCGATATTCTGTTCGGTACGGTCGATACATGGCTTGTTTGGAGGTTGACCGGGCGAAAGGTTCACGCCACTGACTACAGCAATGCCAGCAGGACGCTGCTCTATAATATCCATACCCTTTCTTGGGATCGGGAGCTTTTGGACCTGTTTGAGATCCCGGCTTCCGTTCTGCCGGAGGTGAAACCCTCTTCCGCAATATACGGATATACGGCGCCGGAGATTTTTCAGGATGCGCGGATACCCATTGCCGGCATTGCCGGAGATCAGCAGGCGGCGCTGTTCGGACAGGGATGTTTTGACCCCGGCATGGCCAAAAACACATACGGGACCGGATGCTTTATGCTGATGAACACGGGAGAAACGCCGATCTCATCCAAACAAGGGCTTTTGACCACGATCGCATGGGGATTTGAAGACAGGGTGACTTACGCGCTGGAAGGCAGTATCTTTGTGGCGGGAAGCGCTGTACAGTGGCTTCGTGACGGGATGGAGATGATCCGCAGCGCGGCAGAAAGCCAGTCCGTAGCCGAAAAAGTGCCGGACAGCGACGGCGTTTATGTGGTGCCTGCTTTTACCGGCCTTGGCGCACCCTATTGGAGACCGGATGCGAGAGGCGCGGTGTTTGGACTGACCAGAGGGACTACAAAGGCTCATTTTGTGAGGGCCACACTGGAAGCGCTGGCTTACCAGACGAAGGATGTGTTGATTGCTATGTCGAAAGACAGCGGCATTGACCTTTCCTGCCTGAAAGCCGACGGAGGCGCAGAACATCTTTTTTGAAACAGCGTGAGCAAAATGTGTGAGGAT
>CANQQN010000013.1 GCA_947625995.1 uncultured Lachnospiraceae bacterium | reverse complement strand
ATCGTATTAAAATGTACGGAGCGCGATCCAAGCAACCGTTATGACAATATGGGAGAACTCATCGACGATCTGAAAAGATCCCTGATGACATCTCCGGAGGCGCAGCCGCAGCCTGAACAGGAGGAAGAGCCCCGGCAGGAGGCTTTGGCGGAGGAAGAGCAGACAGCCGAAACAGAAAGCTTCACAGAGGATGGAGAGGAAGAGCAGGAGGATGTCAATCCGAAAATAGATAGGATCATGTCTGTGTTCGGCGTGATCGCGGCGGTGATCATCGTAGGATTGGCGATCTTCATGGGCTATACTTTATGGAAGACCTTCCGGCAGGCAAGGAATGAGGGAGGTTCTCCTTCCGCTACGGAGACTGTTGAGTTTGACAAGGAGACCCAGCGGCGCATGATCAGCCTCAGCGGCATGACGCTGGAGGAGGCTACCAAAGAACTCAACGACATGAATCTCGGTATCCGCAAGAGCGGCTATGATTATTCTGATGAGATTGAAGCGGGATTGATCATGGGGCAGAGCGCGGCGCCCGGAGAGATCGTGGATATCCATACGACTATCTATGTGACCATCAGCGACGGTCCTACATTCTTCAATATACTGGATGTTTCCAATATGTCTGTTGAGGAGGCTACCGCTGCGCTGGAACAGAGCGGCCTTGTAGTGAAGGAAGGCGCTTATGAATTCAACGACAGCGTGGATGTGGGATGCGTGATCTCCACCATGCCCACGGCAGGCACGGAAGCCCGCAAGGGTGACGAGGTGACTCTGACCATCAGCAGAGGCAGGAGCCGGGAACAGATCAAAGTACCGGATCTGTTCGGGGAGACTAAGGAAGCGGCTGTCAGAATGCTTGAACAAAGCGGTCTGGTCCTTGGGAAGCTTTCGGAGAATCAGTATTATGACAGTTCTGCGGGAGACGGCTGCGTCGTGTCCCAGAGCATTGAAGCGGGGAAAGAAGTGGAAGAAGGGACTTCGGTCGATCTTGTGCTCAATCAGGGCACGGATCTGAGCCGTCCCACCACGCCGCCTACCCCTTCGCCCACAAAAGCCCCCAGTACCGTACAGGGCGGCAACGGCAAAGTGACCATTCAGCTTTCTGATCTTCCGGACAACTTCGACGGCGGCTATATCACCCTGAAGCTTGTGGAAGTGATCGACGGCGAGGAAAAGGTGCATATCATTTATGAAGGCCGTCACCAAAAGGAAGATTTTCCGCTTGTAAAAGAAGTAAACGGCACGGAAGGCAATCATTCCGGTACGGTGATCATGTTTATTGACACGGATGAGGTGGACACCAAGTGGTCCGTTACCTTCTGATTGGGTTGAGGCATTTTCATGCAGGGAAAGATCATAAAGGGAATCGCAGGATTTTATTATGTTTATACAAAAGAATTAGGGCTTTTGGAATGTAAGGCAAAAGGGATATTCCGCAAGGACAAGCGCAAGCCTCTGGTAGGAGATAATGTTTGCGTGGAGCTGATCAGCAGGGAGGACAGGACGGGAAACATCACCGAGATACAGCAACGGGACAACGCCCTTATCCGCCCGGCGGTGGCCAATGTCGATCAGGCATTGGTCATCTTTGCGGCTGCCAGACCAAAGCCCAATTTTAATTTACTTGACCGGTTTCTTTTGACAATGGAATATCAGCAGGTCCATACGGTAATCTGTTTCAACAAGATCGATATGGTGTCCCGGGAAGAGATCGATGATATGGCGGATATCTATGACGCCTGCGGCTATCCGGTGATTCTGACCAGCGCCCGTGACAATCGGGGCGTGGAAGAAATGCTGGCGCTTCTGAAAAAAAAGACGACAGTGGTGGCAGGCCCGTCCGGCGTAGGGAAATCGTCCCTTGTGAATCTGATTCAGGGGGATACAAAAATGGAGACGAGGGCTGTCAGTGAGAAGATCCAACGGGGCAGGCATACCACCAGACATTCACAGATGATCCCCATTGACAGCGATACGTTCATTCTGGATACGCCGGGGTTCAGTTCTCTAAATGTGCCCGACATGGAGGAGGTAGAATTGCAGACTTTTTTCCCGGAGTTCGCGAAGTATGAGCCTGTCTGCAGGTTTCAGGGATGTCTGCATTTAAAAGAGCCGGACTGCGGCGTTAAGCAGGCGTTGGAAGAAGGAAAGATCAGCGCCGGGCGCTATGAAAACTACCGGCAGATCATGGAAGAGATCAGAGGCCGGAAAAAATACTAGAGAAACAGTGGATTCACATTCGGAACGGAGGAAGTTATGATTCATTTAGCACCATCGATCTTAGCGGCGGATTTCTGGAATCTTGGCAGAAACATCGCGGAAGCGGAGGCAGCAGGCGCGAAATATCTCCACATCGACGTGATGGATGGAGATTTTGTGCCCAGCATTTCTTTTGGAATGCCGGTGATCGCTTCCATCAGAAAGAAGACGAGGATGATCTTTGACGTGCATCTGATGGTTAGCAATCCGGAACGTTACATAGAGCGGTTTGCCGCCTGCGGCGCGGACATCATTACTGTACATGTGGAGGCGTGCAAGCATGTGGACCGTGTGATCCAGCAGATCAAAGCTTGCGGCTGCAAGGCCGGAGTGGCGCTGAATCCCGTTACTTCCCTGCATACGCTGGATTATATCGTGGATATGGTGGACATGATCCTTGTGATGACGGTGAATCCCGGTTTTGGGGGACAGGAGTATATCAAGACCAGTACCCGGAAGATCCAGAAGCTCAGGGAGCGCTTAAACGAGCTTGGTTTGGAGAAGGACATTCAGGTGGACGGGGGCATCCGTAAAAATAATGTGCATGTGGTGCTGGAGGCAGGGGCCAATGTGATCGTGTCCGGCACATCTATCTTCAGCGGGGATATTACAAAGAATGTGCAGGATTATCTGGAGATCTTCCGACAATTTGAAGGATAAAGAAAATGAGATAAAATCAAAATTTAACCCGAATATATGAAAATAAAGGGATATTCTGTATGAAACACAATAATAAGGAGATCGACATACATGAAATTAGGAATCGTGGGCTTGCCCAACGTAGGAAAGAGTACATTGTTTAATTCACTGACAAAGGCGGGTGCGGAGTCGGCCAACTATCCGTTCTGCACCATTGACCCCAATGTGGGTATCGTGACAGTGCCGGACGACAGGCTGGACAAGCTGGCGGCCCTGTATCATTCCAGAAAGGTGACACCGGCGGTCATCGAGTTTGTGGATATTGCCGGACTTGTGAAGGGAGCCTCCAAGGGTGAGGGGCTGGGCAATCAGTTTCTGTCCCATATCCGGGAGGTGGACGCCATTGTTCACGTGGTGCGCTGCTTTGAGGATTCCAATGTGGTCCATGTGGACGGAAGCGTGAATCCTGCAAGGGATATCGAGACCATTAATCTGGAACTGATCTTTTCCGATATGGAAATACTGGAGCGCCGGATCGCGAAGACTGCGAAGGGCGCGAAAAACGACAAGACTCTTGCCAAGGAGCTTGCGCTTTTGCAGCGGGTAAAGTCCCATCTGGAAGCCGGGAAGCTTGTCAAAAGCTTTGTGACGGAGGATGAGGATGAACAGGCTTGGCTTGCCTCTTACCAGCTGCTTACCGGAAAGCCGGTGATCTTTGCGGCCAATGTAGGCGAGGAGGATCTGGCGGACGACGGCGCCAACAATCCCTATGTGGCGCAGGTGCGCCAGTACGCAGCCGCTGAAAATAGTGAAGTGTTTGTGATCTGCGCCCAGATCGAGCAGGAGATCGCGGAGCTTGACGATGAGGAGAAGGCGATGTTTCTGGAGGAGCTTGGCCTTGAAAAGTCGGGCCTTGAAAAGCTGATCCAAGCCAGCTATTCTCTTCTCGGACTGCTCAGCTACCTGACCAGCGGAGAGGATGAGACCAGAGCATGGACCATAAAGAAAGGCACAAAGGCCCCCCAGGCCGCCGGCAAGATCCACACGGATTTTGAACGTGGGTTTATCCGCGCTGAGGTGGTGAACTATCAGGACCTTCTTGACTGCGGCAGCTACGCGAAGGCAAAGGAAAAGGGTCTTGTGGGGCTAGAGGGCAAGGATTACGTGGTGAAGGACGGCGACGTGATCCTGTTCCGATTTAATGTGTGAGCAACAATGGGGCTGCCGGGAAGTCCGGCTTCTGTGGCCAAGATCGTGACAGCTTTTGAAACGGAGGAATTCCATGGATTACAGCATCGCTTTTCCTCATCTGCATATTGATCTGGAACACGTTGGGAAAAGCTTTCACATATTCGGCGTGGAGATTGCCTATTACGGGGTAGTGATCGCCATGGGTATGCTGTTTGGGCTTTTGCTTAGCCTGCATGAGGCAAAGCGCACCGGGCAGGATATGGACCGGATATTCAATCTGATGATGATCGCCATTGTGGCAGGGATCATCGGTGCCAGAATCTATTATGTGGCATTCAAGTGGGATTACTACAGGAACCATCTGACGGAAATCCTTAACTACAGGGAAGGCGGCATCGCCATCTACGGCGCCATTATCGCTTCTGTCATTTCTGTTTGGATCTATACGAAAGCGAAAAAAATGTCGTTTCTGCTTGTGGCGGATACGTTCTGTATGGGGCTTTTGGTGGGACAGATTATGGGCCGCTGGGGGAACTTTTTTAACAGGGAGGCTTTCGGCGGCTATACGGATAGTTTGTTTGCCATGCGTCTGCCATTGTCGGCTGTGCGGCGGGCGGACGTTACGGATGAAATGCTTGCCCACATGACGGATGGCTATATTCAGGTGCATCCGACTTTTTTGTATGAATCCTTATGGAATCTCTGTCTTTTGCTGTTTATTTTCTTCTACAGGAAACATAAAAAATTTGACGGGGAACTGATCCTGCTCTATCTGTTGGGATATGGGCTTGGCCGCGGGTGGATCGAGGGACTGCGCACCGACCAACTGTTGCTGCCGGTGGTGGGGCTTCCTGTTTCCCAACTGCTGTCTGTGGCATTGGCTGTTTTCGCGGCGATCATGCTTTTGGCCGGACATAGGAAAAACAGGGGGACCAAAAGCCGGGAACTGTCCGGGGAGGACGAAAGCCGTTTATAAAGCGCGGCAGTTTTATTCGGGGTTTACAGAGTCCTTGTACGTTGGATGAGATTATGAAAAAAATGGCGTCTATTTGTTGACAATAAGGAAAAAGTATGCTATTTTAGTTGAGTATGAAAGCAGAGTGTCCGCTCTCACCTTAGCACAGATCTGTGACTCGGGTTATAAAACAGAGTATTTTTATGATGTACTTTTGGCGGATAGTCTGACTATCCGCTTTTTATTTGCTAAGATAAAAAGCGGGAAAAGGTTGAAGGATGGTTTGATAATGGAGGTGTACTACTATCAGCGAGTTAATGATCAATGAGCAGATTCGAGACCGAGAGGTACGTCTGATCGGGGAAAATGGACAGCAGCTTGGCATTGTGTCCGCGAAGGAAGCGCTGAAGATGGCGCAGGAAGCAGAACTGGATCTGGTAAAGATCGCACCGGGGGCGAAGCCTCCCGTATGCAAGATCATCGATTACGGCAAGTATCGTTATGAGCAGGCGCGTAAGGAAAAGGATGCCAGAAAAAAGCAGAAGATCATTGAGATCAAGGAGATCCGGATGTCACCCAACATCGATACCAATGATCTGAACACGAAAGTCAATGCTGCCCGCAAATTTATTGAAAAAGGCGCTCGCGTAAAAGTCACATTGCGGTTCCGCGGCAGAGAGATGACGCATGTGCAGACGAGCAAAGTGATCTTGGATAAGTTTGCGGAAATGCTGTCGGATGTTGCCATTGTGGATAAGGCTCCAAAGATGGAAGGGCGCAGCATGATGATGTTTTTGAGTGAAAAGAGATAGGCGATACAGTTAAAGGAGGAAAATACGATGCCAAAAATTAAAACGAGCAGAGCAGCAGCAAAAAGATTTCATAAGACCGGTACCGGTAAGCTGAAGAGAATGAAAGCTTACAAGAGCCATATCTTGACCAAGAAATCACAGAAAAGAAAGAGAAATCTTAGAAAAGCAACCATTGCCGATCCGACCAATGTGAAAAACATGAAGAAGATTTTGCCTTATATCTAAGAGCAGTGAAGGAGGAAAAGAGACATGGCAAGAATAAAAGGCGGAATGAACGCTAAAAAGAAACACAATCGCGTATTAAAGCTGGCAAAAGGCTACAGAGGCGCCAGATCCAAACAATATAGAATCGCAAAGCAGTCTGTGATGAGAGCCCTTGCATCCTCATATGCAGGACGTAAGGAGAAAAAGCGCCAGTTCAGGCGTCTGTGGATTGCCCGTATCAACGCGGCGGCTCGTATCAACGGCCTTTCCTACAGCAAATTTATGTACGGACTGAAGCTGGCAGGCGTTGAGATGAACAGAAAGATGCTGTCAGAGATGGCTGTCAACGATGCGGAAGGCTTCGCAACGCTGGCAGAGTTGGCAAAAAGCAAGATTGCGTAAGATTAAGACATGCTTATGGAACTGCTAATGTTCGATAAGAGATAAGACATGAAAATATAACAGGAGCAACTGCTTTCGTGCAAGCACGACGCAGATGCTCCTGTTTTCTTTTATCAAAGGATTCAGTGGGCAAAGGACTTGCTGTATTTTACAGATTCCGACAAAATCTGTTTACAACAAAATGAATGTATGATACAATACATACAGAAGCTTAAAATATAGAGGAAGGATTTTATCCGGATGACGGGAGAGGAATTGTCCGGCGATCACAGGTCATTGAAACGGCGTTTGTCAGGCAGTTCCTTACAGACCACAGAAAAGGAGGCGATGTCAGTGTCAACAGATTCAATTACAAGAAAAATGGTGCTCAGCGAGGAAGCAGTTGACAGATTGATTGCGGCCATGGAGGATCCGACCCCGAAGCGGGAGATCAATACCCATTATTATGAGGAAGGAATAAAGATATTAGAGGAATACTCTGGCCGCTTCGAAAAGTGATAGAAGAGATACCCTCCAAACAGATAGAAGAGGTATTGAAAAGCTATCGTTGTACAAAGGACAGGGATATTGAGAGCTTCTTACAGACAAAAGCAGTTACATATGAAAAACGCGGGTGGTGTTCGATCTACTTGCTGATCAACAGAGAAAACTATTTTCATAAAGGAATAATCAGTGTGGACGGTTACTTTACTCTCTCCAACAAAATCGTCGCGCTGACGGATATGGTCTCCGGTGCCAAGCGTCGAAAACTGTTCAACGGGATGAAAAGGGAATCCGGCATGGCGCATTTTATCCTGATCGGCCAACTTGGGAAATATATAGGACAGCCGGGGGAAGATGACGCAGCCGGAGATATTTCTGCGGTGCAGCTTCTGGATCGAGCGTTTGAGATCATTTATGAGGTAAAAAAGCGTATTACCTGCAGTTGTGCGCTGATCGAATGCAAGGACGAGCCGAAGCTCTGTCGGCTGTATGAAGATTATGGGTTCAGGGAACTGCAGAAAAGTGAAAACATGCATCAATATTTCAAGATCTTATGATCGGTGCATGCGTTTGACGACCGGGTTGGTACAAGAATCGGAAGACAGGAAACATAACCCGAAACAACAGTATTGGAAAATGCTTCTGTTTGTATCACAAAAGACAGAAAATAAAATATACAAAAGACAATCATGGCGGCAGCTCATAACATGAGCTGCCGTTTTTCTGCTAATACCGATATTTTGTTTCCGGATTTCAGGAAGCTTTTATGCCGTTGAAGGGCGGCAGTACTTTGGAAAAGATCCGGTCAAAAATAATGCTGGGGGCGCCGATCAGAGAGGTCTGATTCTGGAACGCGGAAGTAGTCAGTGTAATATCATGAAGATCATGTTGGATCATCAGGATGTGGAGTTCCTTTTGTAATTTCGGGAGATAAGGTTCCAAAAGCTGACTGCCCTGATCGCCCACAACGATCATTTCAGGATCGTAAATATTCGCGATGGCAATAATGGCGCTGCGCACGGCCTGATAAAAGGTGGAAAGCTCTTCCCGCGCTTTGTCAGTGAAGCAATTGGCTTCAATATCTTTTAATAACTGTTCCATGGACGGATAGCGAAGCCTTTTCAGGATAGAATAAGTACTGGTATAGGTTTCCAGACAGCCGCGCTGTCCACAGAAGCATTTACGGCCCCGTATAGGATCAATGGACATGTGTCCAAGCTCACTTGCGAAGCCTTTGGAACCTGTAAAGATGTTTCCGTTGATCACGGCGCCGGCGCCGACACCGGAACCGAGACCGAGATACACGACGTGATTGCAATTTTTAGCATTTCCGTATAGCCGCTCTGCCAGCGCCGCTGCGCTCATGCAGTTTAGCATAAAGATCGGAAGACGTGTTTTTTCGCGCAGAAATTTTCCCACAGGCAGATTGGAAATATGATAAAAGTTTGTAGGATGCAGAATGGTAACGGAATTTAAGTCTACAGGGCCGATGGAAGAAATCCCGATCCCGGAAAACGTGTCTTCGGAATATTTTTGAAAAAGACGGTCAAGCAGCCGGAATATAATCTCCATTGCTGCCGCATTGTCCGACTCAGGAGGAATAGGAAGCTTGTCGTAATAAAATTGGCGGCCCTTAATATCCATTGCGTTGCAGTGAATGGCGAAACGTTCAATAAACAGCCCGACGGCGTTGATCCTGCAGTCCGGTATGTCCAGTGCGATGGATTTGCGGCCGGTCATGCCGTTGTGGGAGATTTTCTGATCTGTCTCAAAGACCAGATCGTCTTGGATCATATCGGCAACCAGATTGGTGATAGCCATTTTGGAAAGCCCCAGCTTGTGGGCAAGTTCGACGCGGCTGGTGGGGCCCATTGTCGCAAGATGCCTTAAGATAGAAGCCTGATTGGTTGCCTTTAAATATTGTAGGTTTTTAACAGATGTCGGCATAAATGTTCTCCTGAAGATGCATTGGGATTTTTTGTTTTCAATCATAAATACTTTTAAAAGCAGTATAGCATACTTTTTCAATTTTTTCTATACAAATTAGTAAAAAGTATTGACAAATGTTAGTAAATAGTGTTTACTAATAATATAAACATTGCATAGCAATGAGACAGGAGGAATTACTTATGGCGGAAAAAGGGTTTATGGAACCCCGGGACTACTTCGATATTTATTGTCTGGATGTAGGACTGGGAAATGCAACAATGATGATTACTCCTTCGGGACAAGTACTGCTGTATGATACGGGCGGCAGGACAACAACAGACCGTATTCTGAAGTTTGCCCATGAAAAAGGAGTGAAGGGGATCGATTATCTGATCGTATCGCATTTTGAAGAGGATCATATGGGCGCGGCTGCTGGTATTGCGGCTGCATTGCCGATCCGTAATTTTGTTGACAAGGGCAAAAGCTTTGTCTACGGACACGACAACGATTGGTGGATGACTCGCAGATATCCGTTCCTTCATGATGACGAGATTGAATTTGTGGGGCAGGACGACGACAGGAGATACGATGAATACTGCGCGGTGCGCAGCAGAGGCAATCACATTGTGGTCAAATGCGGAGACAGGGTTGAGATCGACGAAGAACTGATCTGCGATGTGGTGTGTGCCAACGGCGAGATCATCAGGACGCCTATGACAGGCAATCCGAAAGCCGGCGAGCCGACAGATGTCAGGGCAAAAGCGCCTGACAAGAGAATGGAGGACGATACGGAGGACAGCCAATCCATGGGTATGATCTTTAAGTACGGACAGTTCCGGCTCGCAAACCTTGCGGATCTTACATGGAATCTTTCGGGAGAGCTTTTTTATCCTGTAAACCTTATAGGCGAGGTGGATGTATGCATCGCGACTCATCATACGCAGTCCATTCCCCGGTGGCTGGGTGAGTATTTTTACTGTCTTTCCGGCTGTTCGGAGGCGGAGGCATTTGGCCTGAATCCCCGGGCGGTGATCGTAAGTCTTGGCGCCAAAGGACATAAGGTGGGAGATTCCATCGGAATCGACAGTATGCGAAAGGCGCCTCGTCTAGAGGGCCTCTGGCAGACGGAATACTTTGTGTCCGGCGGTCAGCAGAACAGTAATTCGCCGAAGGATTACTGCGCGAATATCGGCGGCCTTGTGACTGCTACGCCCTATATTCATATCAGGGCAAAAAAGGACGGCTCTTTTACGGTCACCAACAGCCGGAACGGGTTTACCAAGGAATATGTGAAGTAAACGGCAGATGTTTTCAAGATCGATCAGGACAGAAGGGATTCATATGAAAAAAGAACTCATAAAACCCAAAGAATGGATGAAACGGATACCCGCGAGCGTATCGGAGAAAATGGGACTATTGGTGATCATGGTTGTGATTATCGTGTTTTTCTCCATAACCACAAAAGGATTATTTTTTAATTTGACAAAGATGACGAATATCATAAATATTTTACAGGCGTCCGTTCTGACAGGCACAGTTGCGGTTGGCGTGACATTTGTCATCATCACGGGAGGAATCGATCTGTCGGTGGCCGGTAATTGCGTACTGTGTGCCGTTACGTCCGCGTTATTGATGGAAAGGGGAATTCCGTGGCAGGTTGCGATGCTGATCTCTATCGGTGTCGGAACCTTTGTGGGACTGTTAAATGGAATTGCCGTGACAAAACTGCATATGGTGCCTTTTGTGACGACTCTTGCAATGCAGAATATAGCAGAAGGCGTTGCCAAAACCATTACAAACAGTAGAACGATCACAGGTCTGCCGAAGGAGATGACTATTTTTGGGCAGGGAAAATTGTTTGGCACTATGATTCCCATATCGGTAGTGATCCTTCTGGCAGTGTTTCTGGTTGGAATGCTGCTTTTAAACCGAACCAATTATGGTCGGAAGATTTATGCGGTGGGCGGCAATACATACGCTGCGTGGCTGGCGGGGATCAATACAAACGCGGTGATCTTGTTGGCTTATATTATCACGGGCTTTACATCGGCAATCGGCGCAAATATCGTGGTCTCCAGACTGCAGAGCGCGTCGCTGTCCATTGCCAGCGATCTGTCGATGGATGTTGTGGCCGCTTGTGTCGTAGGCGGCACTTCACTGATGGGAGGCCGCGGGACCATCACAGGTACGCTGATGGGCGCGCTGATCATTTCCATGATCAACAACGGCCTGAACCTGATGGGCGTACAGGCTTCCGTACAGTTGATCGCGAAGGGCGTGATCATCTTTGTGGTGATCGCATATGATTCGCTCCGGAAACGTGACCGTTGAAAAACGAGAAAAAACACAAAAAGACAAAAAAAGAAAAGAGGGAAAACAATGAAAAAAACGAAAAAGCTTGTTTCAATTATCGCGGTATTTTTAACGATGGTATTGGTTTTCTGCGCGTGCGGGAATGAGGCTGGGTCCGGTTCGGAAAGTAAAAAGGACTCGTCTGCATCTTCAGGAACGAGTGCAGATAATAACAAGGAAGACAGCACGCCTCTTGTCATAGACGGAAAGCCGGTCAAGGTAGCTTATCTGGCCAGTGAAGTTTCTACGCCGTGGATGGTTGCCAACACAGGATTTCTGAAGAATCTGGTGGAACGCTGTGGAGGAGAATTTGTGGTCTACAACGCGGACAACAATGCGGAAACACAGGCGCAGCAGGCGCAGGATATCGTGACGGTCGAACCGGACATTATTTTGCTGAAGCCTGTTGACAGCGCAGCGATCGTTCCGTCTGTGGTAAATCTGAACAATGAAAATATTCCGGTAATCTGCATCGACACAGATGCCGATGAAGGGTGTGACATTTTGACGCTGATCACGTCTGATCAGACAAAGATCGGCGGCGTGGACGCACAGTATCTCAGCGAAAAATATGAGGAAACCTATGTGGCCAGCATGATGGGGCCTCTGGAGTCTCTGATCGCCCAGCAGAGACAGGACGGATTTGAAGACGCGGCAGAAGAAGCTGGAAACGTTCATGTGCTTCAGGACGCGAAATTTGACTGTACATGGGATTCCAATAATGCATATACCAATACGCTGGACGCGCTACAGCGGTATCCCGAGATCAACGCGGTATGGGTAATGGGAGACGGCATGCTCGGCGGTGTCGTGGCGGCCCTGAAAGAAGCAAATCGGTATGTGCCGTATGGAGAAGAAGGACATGTGGCGGTAGTCGGCGTGGATGCCACCTCCGATTGTCTGGATCTTGTCCGGGAAGGTTCTATTGACGGTTCCTCTGAGCACAATGCGGCAATTCACTCCGACGTGGCGGTAAGAGTGATTATTGATTATCTGCATGGCTTTGATGTGCCGGAAGAAATTCTGTTTACGCCTGCATTTGTGGGACATGACAACGTAGATGACCCCAATAACTGGGGCGGTATGGATCTGAACACAGTCAGCTCTTGGGAGCCGCTTGATCAGGATCAGTACCAGATCCAGTATCAGAACGCGATCATGAAATAAAAGGTCTGCCGTAAAACAGCATTCGGGGAAAGGGGAAGGTTAGTGTGAAAAATCACACTGATGCGCTGATTTTTCACACCGGGATTGGAGCGTTCCCAAATCCCATTGATGGCAGATGAGAAACTGTATCCGTTTCTCATCGCCCGTCGCGCAAACGCTCCGGAATGGAGGATTTATATGGAAAAAGAACCGAAGATTTCCATGAGAAATATATCAAAACGGTTTGGAAGTGCTTCGCCGGCGCTGGATCATGTGTCTGTGGACATCTATTCGGGCGAGATTCATTCCTTTGCAGGAGTAAACGGCGCCGGAAAAAGTACGCTGATGAAGATCCTGCAGGGAGTTTATCAGCCGACAGAAGGTACGATATTGATCGATGGAAAGGAAACGGTCATCCGGGATCCGAGAGAAGCCAATTCCAAGGGTATTGCCATGGTCTATCAGGAATTAAATCTATTTGTGGAACGCTCTGTGGCAGAAAATGTCCTGATGGATGAATTTCCTTCAAAGCATGGATTTCTGCAGTGGAAGAAGGGATATGCCGAATGCAGGCGGTTTTTGGAGGGACTGGGCATCTGCCTTGACGTGAGAGCAAAAGTAAAGACGTTGAGTCTTGCCCAGAAGCAGCTTGTGGAGATCGCGAAATGTGTAAAGCGCTCGCCGCAGGTGCTGGTTTTTGACGAACCGTCCTCTAGTCTGTCTCAGGAGGAGGAAAAGATCCTGTACCGGATATTGAGGGAACTGCGAAGAAAAGATATGGCGATCCTGTTCATTACTCATAAAATGGATGAAATTTTGGATATGGCTGACAGGATCACCGTGCTAAGGGACGGCAGGCTGATCTCTTCGGGACCTGCGTCGGAATATGATATGGACAGGATCACAGGACAGATGCTTGGAAAATCCATCAGCTTTGAAAAAAATGAGCAGGTGAAGCAATTTTCTGAAGAGGATGTGGTCCTTGAAGCAAAAAATATCATGCTTCCCAAAATTCTTGATGGGATCAGCTTCCGGCTCCACAGGGGAGAGGTGCTGGCCATTACAGGACTGGTGGGCTCCGGAAAGAGCGAACTGGCAAGGATGCTCTACGGGATCTACGGCAACCGGTATCAGGGGGAAATTTATGTAAATGGAAAGCGGATCAGTCCCTCCGCGCCCGGAAAGGCCATTAAATGCGGACTTGCCTATCTACCTATCAACAGGAAAGAAGAAGGGATCCTTCATAATTTTTCAGTCAAGAAAAACATATCTGCGGCGATCCTCAATGAGCTTGGATTTATACTTGACCGGAAAAAGGAGACTGCGGTTGCCGGGCATTGCCGCGACGTGTATGGCATCAAAACAGGGTCGCTGGACGACATGATCGGTTCTCTTTCAGGTGGGAACCAGCAGAAGGTCATTCTGGCAAGATGGCTCGCGAAAGAGCAGAGTATCCTGATTCTGGATGAGCCTACAAGAGGGATCGATGTGGGCGCAAAACAGGAGATCTATTCTAACCTGAAAAAAATGGCGGGGGAGGGAATGAGTTTTCTGATGATCTCCTCCGAAATTGAAGAAATCTTAAGTGCCGCCGACAGGATCATTGTCATTAGAAACGGCAGGATCATTACGGAAGGTTATCCAAAGGACTTTGACCATGATACGCTCCTGCAGTATATTATGGCCGGCACGACTACACAGAGCGCATAGCCTGAAAATGCGATAAAACAGGGGGGACAGCGTATATGACATTGCAGGAATTTGTTGATCATCTGGTGATCGCGGGAATAGATGCCGCATGTAAACGGATGGGTTATCCATTCAGAGAATTGTTTATTGATCCGTGCACAGAGGATCATATCCCGTATGCCGGTTATTATTGGTGTGTTTACACGACCACGGTTGAAGGTATAGAACCGAATATTTATATTCATGCCATTCCGCCGCTACATAGTCCCGATGACTGTCCTTGGGAAGAATGGTTTGTCAGGAACGGAGCCTTTGAGCATCATGTGTGTTACGCAAAGCCAATGCCAAAGACCACAAATGTAGTTGACATCCCGTTGAATGATCAGGATCACCCGTTTTATACACTGGATAAAAGGTGGTACTGGTATATAGACCCGGACATCACCCCGGTCCTTTATCGTGAAACCAGATAAAATGGAGAGGTGTTTGTATGATGAAGAAGTTAAAAACCGGCATTATGGGGTGCGGGAAGATCAGTGAGATCTACTTGACGAATCTCACAGGAATGTTTTCGGACATGATAGAAGTGACGGCGGTATCTGACCTGCGGCCGGAACGCGCGCGGGCCTGCGCGGATAAATACGGGATCCCGAATGTTCTGCCGGAAGAGGAGTTTTATTCCTCGGATCTGTTTGAACTGGCATTGAATCTGACAATCCCCAAAGCCCATGTTCAGGTATCGGAAAAGGCGTTGGAGGCGGGCAAGCATGTATACAGCGAAAAACCGCTGGGTCTTCACTATGAAGAAGGCTGCCGTCTGCTTACCGAAGCCGAAAAAAACAAGGTGTTCATCGGGGGCGCGCCGGATACTTTTCTGGGGGCGGCCGCCCAGACGGCGCGGGCCGCGCTGGATGACGGAATGATCGGAAGACCGGTGGCGTTTACGGCATTTATGATGTGTCACGGCTGGGAAAAATTTCATCCGAATCCGGATTTTTATTATGCGAAAGGCGGCGGCCCCATGTATGATATGGGACCCTATTATCTGACTTCCCTTGTAAACCTTCTTGGATCTGCTGTTTCTGTCTCGGCGATGAATTCCAATCCGATCAGGCACAGGGAGGTTTTGGTCGGCCCGAGAAAGGGAGAAGTGCTGCCGGTGGAAATGCCCACCCACGTGGTCGGCACGATCCGGTTTCAGAATGACGTTGTGGGCTCCATGGTAACATCCTTTGACGTGTGGCCGGTGGATCTTCCCCATGTAGTCATTTATGGGACCGACGGGACGATGGTAGTGCCGAATCCGGATCTGTTCGGAGAAAAGGTCAGGGTTATGGACGGAAAAACATCCGAATGGAAAGAACTGCCTTTTGTAAATCCCTATATTGAAAACAGCAGGGGACTTGGCGTGTTTGAAATGGCGCTGGCTATCCGCGGCGGACACAGCCCGAGAGCCGGCGGAAAGCTGATGAACCATGTGCTGGAGATCATGGACGCGTTTCATCTGAGTGCGCACAGGAAAGAGGAAATTGCCCTGTCTTCCTTCTGCGAAAGGCCTGAAACGTTTCGGGGCAAGACAGTCGGCATGGCCCCTGAGGAGGAAATTGCATGAAGATAACAGAATCTGCTTTTGGATGCACGTCGTTTGGAACGCCGGTAAAGCAATATACACTGGAAAACAGCCGCGGGGTCAGCGTGCGTCTGATCAGCTACGGCGCTGCCGTCCGGTCTGTTGTCCTGCCCGACAGGAGTGGCCGCATGCGGGATGTGGTTCTGGGATATGACAGTATCGCCGACTATGAAGCGCAGGGAGCGTATTTTTTTGGAGCGGTCATCGGGCGGGTGGCAAATCGTATTGAAAATGCCCGGTTTACGCTGAACGGAAAAGAATATCGGCTTTCCGCCAACCATGAAGGACAAAATTGTCTTCATGGAGGAGAAAGAGGATTCGACAAGCGCTGCTGGGAGGGCCGCGCGGATGGAGAAAGCGTACGGTTTTCTTATTCCAGTCCTGACGGAGAGGAGGGGTTTCCGGGAAACCTGCGCACAACGGTCAACTATCGGCTGACAGAGGATGACCGGATGATCATTGATGAACATGCGGTTAGCGACAAGGATACGATCGTCAATCTGACAAATCATACATATTTTAATTTGGACGGGCATGACAAAGGCTCCATCGGCGATCACTGGATGCAGATCTTTTCCGACCGCTTTGCGGAATCGGACGAACAGTGTCTTGCCACGGGTAATCTGATCTCTGTGGAGCATACGCCCTTTGATTTCCGAAGAGGAAGACAGATTGGAGATGTGATAGACGAAAAACACTGTCAGTTGCTCCAGACGGGCGGATACGACCACAGCTTTTGTATCCGGGATTATAATGGTATGGTGCGGCAGGCGGCGGACGTGTACGCGGAAGGATCAGGAATCCGGATGCGTGTGCTGACAAATAAGCCGGCCATCCATTTTTACAGCGGCAATTTTATGAAGACTATAGGAGGGAAACAGGGAGCCGTTTACGGATACAGAGGCGGTTTCTGTCTGGAAACACAGTTTCTGCCGAATGCGATGAAATGTTTCTTGTTTCCATCTATTGTGCTGAGAAAAGGGGAGGAATATCTGTTCCGCACGATCTATGAATTTTCCGTAAAATAGCGCGGATCCCGCAGCCTTGCCGCGCAGGCGTCCTGCCGGCGACAGGATCCCGCACAGAGTATGCACGAACAACATAACAAACTTTTTGATAAAAATATACGTTGTTTTATGTTGATTTGTGTGGTTTTTAAAAAAAACAGCCGGCATTTTCTTTTGAAAACCGGAGAAACCCTTAAAATCAGGGATTTCTCCGGTTTTTTCCATTTTGGTGAAAAGTTTAGAAAATAGTTGCTTTTTTGGATGCAAAGTGATAAAATAATTCTAAATCAAAAAAAAACAACATAAACAAACATATATAAGGAGGATATCTTAGATGGCAAATGAATTTGAGATCAAAAAACAAATCTGTGAGATCGGCAAACGGATCTACGACAGAGGCATGGTTGCCGCTAACGACGGCAATATTTCCGTAAAGCTCAACGACAATGAGTTCCTTTGCACACCTACCGGCGTTTCCAAAGGCTTTATGACGCCGGAGTACATATGTAAAGTGGACAAGGACGGCAATGTACTGCAGGCAAACGGCAGCTTCAAGCCTTCCTCAGAGATCAAGATGCATATGCGTGTGTACAAGTGCAGGCCGGACGTGGGCTCTGTGGTACATGCCCATCCTACCTTCGCTACTGCTTTCGCGATCGCGG
>CANQQN010000012.1 GCA_947625995.1 uncultured Lachnospiraceae bacterium | reverse complement strand
AATTGTGATTTTTTTGTAAACATATTGAAAAGGTGGGAAAAAGTATGTATGATTTAGACAGGATAATACTTGCGTGCAGGGAGGATAAGGCTTCCGACCTTCATATGTCGGCGGGTATGCCGCTGATGATGCGCGTCCACGGCAAGCTGGAACAGACCATTGCCCAGCCAAGCGAGGAGGACACCAACCGGATGCTCATGGGACTGCTGGACGAGAAACAGCAGGCCGATTTCATGAACGGCAGGGACGTGGATTTCGCCATTGAGACAAGTGACGGCAACCGCCAGAGGGTGAACATCTTCCGCCAGAGGGGGAAGATCTGCGCCACTATCCGTCTGCTGAACAACTATATCCCCACCTTGCAAGAACTGCATATGCCTGAGCTTCTCTACGATCTGGCGGAGGAGCCGAGAGGGCTGGTGCTGATCACAGGGCCTACGGGCAGCGGTAAATCTACCACGCTGGCGGCTATGATCGAGCACATCAACAAGACCAGAAGGGATCACATCATCACCATTGAGGATCCTATTGAATATACATATGAGAGTAAGCTGGCACTGATCCACCAGAGGGAGACAGGCCGGGACGTGACGGATTTCGCGGCTGCCCTGCGCAGCGCCCTCCGTGAGGACCCGGACATCATTCTGGTGGGCGAGATGCGTGACTATGAAACAATCATGGCGGCGCTGACGGCGGCTGAGACCGGCCATCTGGTGCTGTCCACCCTGCATACCACAGGGGCGGCGCAGACCATTGAGCGTGTGATCGACGCCTGCCCTACCGGCAGCCAGAATCAGGCGAGGACACAGCTTGCAGGCGTGTTGAAGGGCGTGATCACCCAGTGTCTGATGCCTACGATCGGCGGCAACGGGCGTATTGCGGGCACGGAGATCCTTCTTGGCACCGACGCCATCACCAATCTGATCCGCGAGAACAAGAGCCACCAGATGGGCAGCATGATGCAGTCCGGCGGAAGCCTTGGTATGCATACGCTGAACATGGATCTGCTGCGTCTGATACAGGAGGGCTTTATCGACAGGGAGACAGCCTTCACCTACACCAACGACAGACGGGATCTGGAACAGTATCTGGTATAGAGCAAAGTAGTCTAAAGGGAAAACGGTTTTTTGAGGGAGAGACGCCTTGGCAAGAGGCGCGTACAGGTTAATCTGAATTTAGAAGTGAGTGTGAACAGCATGAAAAATTCTTTGGAGAAACTGAGACAAAAGAAGAATATGGGCTTCACCATGACGGAAATGATCGTGGTGATCTGTATAGTGCTGATCCTTAGCGGCATTCTTGCATTCAGCATCGGCAGGTGGATCGACTGGGCGGATTTCAAGAAGCAGAACGAAAACGCGCAGACGCTGTATCTGGCAGCCCAGAATCAGATGACGGAGTATAGCGCCCATGGGAGGCTGGAAGATATCGTTCAGGGGCCCATGGCTGATAACGATAAGGTCTACAAAAATATCCTTGATTTTACTGAGGAAACCATCATTGACAGTAAAGGAAATCCGGTGAACAAGGAAGATCTGTGGCCGGCAAGTAAGGACAAGGCGCCCTCCGCCAAGAATAAATACATCGGCACGGTGTGTTATGTCATGGGCACGGCGGATGATTACGCTGCATATGTGAGCGATCCGGAAGATTTTAAAAAGGATAAGCCGGAAGTAAGCATGATGTATGACGTGCTGACCCCTTACCTGTATGATCCGTCTATTTTGAGCGCCACGATCTGCATGGAGTTTACGCCTGAAGAAGGACAGGTGTACTCTGTGCTTTATTCTGATTATAAAGCCGATGAAAATATTCCCTTTACATATAAAGCCAATCAAAAAAGAGAAGACGGGCAAGTGAGCATTGACGACCGTCGGGGCGATTACCGCAAGGACCGTATGGTGGGCTACTACGGCGTGGACACCCTTTCCAAGATCATCGGTACGAACAGAGAAAAGCTGGCGATCAATAATACGCATCTGACCAATTCAAACACACAATACCTGTCTTTTAATCTGAAGGATACTAACGGCGCCATTACCCAGATGACCTATACGATCGTGATCTACAACAGCGCCACCAACGAAAAATGCATGGAGATCGAACTGGACGGTTCCAAGCTGCTCCCGGCAGGAGCAACCCCTGCCACAGCAAATCTTGACGATCCTTTCCACGGCAAGGTGGAATGTGTGACTCGCAGATATACTGATGCCAATGGAGACCCGCTAGGCTCTCCGGTGGAGCAGACGTTTCCGTTTATTGTGGACCGGGAAGGCTTCAGCAACATCAGGCTTTTGCTGGATGCGGCGGATCTGTCCGCTACGGAAGCGCGGTACTATGCGATCTATGATGAACTGACAGGCAGCACCGTCCCCGCAAGTACCGAAGAGTTGTTTAATGCATATAAAAACACTTACAGCTTTAGTCGTTTGGGAATTTCCGCGGAAGAGATCTACTGTACGGTGCAGGGCACAGGCAGTGTTTATAAGACGACCTCCGCAAAGCAGAGCAACAGCAGCAGCGCTTATTTTGCCAATGAGAACCTTGCGAAAACGCCAGATACCTATACCATCTCCAATGGACGGCATCTTTACAACGTCCGTTATCTGGAAAATATTCCGGGCAAAGAGGGAAACACGCGCACCTACCAGCTGGTGAAGGATGTGGACTGGGCACAGTTCACGGCAGGTGGCAACTTGTATTATACAAGTGAGATCACACCGCGTTCAAGAGCAGCCTCCGGTTCACTGATCGGGGCGCTTACCGCCTCAGATGAAAAAGCGGTTAATGAGGGTATAACTGGGGCAGCCTTGGATGTGCCGTTCCCGTCTATCTGGCAGTTGGGTGAAAAAGCAACGTTCACAAGTATCTCCACGGCTCCGGAGGATATCAGCGGCCTGATCATAAACGGAGAGGACAACGTCAAGCTCCAGCTTTACGCTACGCGGACGCCGCTTTCTCCCGGCCCCGGGTATAAGCTTGATGACTTTGAAAAAAATGGGCCGGTGGGCCTGTTCGCTGTGAACAAAGGCACTATTAAGAATGTAAACCTGAAAAAAATAACGGTAGCGGGACTGGAGGATCTCACTGAGGAGACTGCAGCAGGGGCTTTCTGCGGTGTCAATGAAGGGGATCTGGAAGGTCTGACCGTGGGCACGGCCAGCGACCTGCGCACCAACACGAAAAGCAAAATTACCGGCAGCGCCAATGTGGGCGGTATCACCGGCTTACATAAGGTGAAGACCGGTACAGATGAGAGAGACTATAAAAACCTGAAAAATTACGGGGATGTCATTGGTGCAGAGAAGAATATAGGCGGTATTGTCGGAAACATAACGCTGGATGCGATAGTTTCTGATAAGAAGGTTACGATCGAGAACTGTGAAAATTATGGAGCGATACAGGCGGCGGCGCCTGCAGATCCCACTTCCATAAATAAGGCCGAGCGGGCAAAGGTGCAGTGCATCGGTGGTATCGTGGGCACTGTGGAGAACAAGACGGGTACACATGCTAATGTGACCATTAAAGATTGTATCGGTTCCCCACGTTACACAGAGAGCGAAGGCAAAACAATCTTTGATGCGACTGCTGAAGGTGTCACAGAGAAATTAAATGGCGTCTATGTTGGCGGTATCGTGGGCTTTAATGATGGCGGCGTTATTACGGGCTGTCACTCCAAAAATGCCGGAGGCAAGGAGAAAGGATACCTCTTTGGCTATAAGTATGTGGGCGGCATTGTGGGGTACAACGTGCAGGGCACAGTAAAGAATGAACTGTCAGGCAACGCGAACGTAAACAGCACCAACGTGGTGGGTTATGAGTATGTAGGCGGCATCTGCGGCGCTAACGCGTCTATGTCTTCGACAGAAGATGGGGACGACCATGTGACTCTTCCGGAGAATGATCCTAGTAATAGGTCAAATATACTGATCCAGAATTGGACCAATGAGGGCATGGTTGCCGCGGTGAACAGCTACGCAGGGGGCATCACCGGCTATAACGCCGGTCAAGTGGAAGATTGCGCCGGAAATGTGTCGGCCAGCAACACGGCCAAGATGATGGCGGGGGTTCCCCTACTGCAAAAGGGCAATTATGTAGGCGGCATCGCTGGCTACAACAGCGGCGACGTCATCGTGACAGGTACTACGCGGCAGGAAGTTACCAGCTTCCTTACAGGTGACTCTTATCTGGGCGGCGTCATCGGCTACAATGACGTGGGCGCCGAACTGAAAGGTTATGATCTGGACGGCGGCTTTATCAGAGGAACAGGCTCCTTTGTAGGGGGTCTTATTGGCCTGAACGCGTCCGAAGAGATATTTGAGGACGACGAAAATGCCGCAGTGAATAACCCTGTGGAGTCGGATCCCAATGAGGTCAGCGGCACCTTTTATGTGGGTGGTGTACTGGGCGGAAATGTAGTGCCTGTAAATGGCGATAAATATATCCGGTACCGAGTGGATAACTACCTTGGAAATATTATGGCGCAAGCGTTTGCAGGAGGACATATCGGATATAATACTCTGATAGACGGGAAGGTTGCTGGGACAGATTACGCCCAAACAGTAAAAGACTATGCAGAGGCTCTTAAAACAGAACAGAAAAATGCTTGGAGTGAAGAAACAGGAACAAGAACAGGAACTTGGGTGACCGGCAGCAGTATTACGGATGGCGCTGTAGGGACATTTCAAGTTTTTGACGAGCAGGAAGAAGAACTGAGTAGTAAAAGCCTAAAGAGTAATGAACAATTGTACATCGTGGGAGGATTGGATACAACACCATGTTATCTGAATAGCTTGTCCTGTGAACAGATCTATGCAGGCGGCGTTGTGGGATATAATGCGGGAAATACTTATCTGACAATACAGAATATTATCAATAAAACCCCTGTAAATGCCAAACATTATGTATCCCATAATAGCGCCAATGGCACAAACGTATCTGTTTTTGACACATATTATAATGATAATTCGTATGACGGGTCAAAGCAGTATTCCTATAGCGGCGGTATTATGGGAAAGGTAACGAAGAATACGCAGGTGGTTAAGTGCCAGAGTCAGGGCGAAGGAGCCGTTAGTAACCGTGGCGGCAGTTATCTGGGCGCGATCTGCGAAGTGAATGAGGGACATATCGAGGAATGTACCGTTTCCACCATTGGTATGTCTTCCCAGTCAAACGTAGGCGGTATCGCCGGTTTGAATAAAGAGGATGCGGAAATTTTACGTTGTATTCTTCCGTCAGGCGTGACGGTGACAGGAAGCGACTGCGTGGGCGGTCTGGTGGCAGATAACTTTGGCACCGTCGAGGACCCGGCTCTGCAGGGTGGTGCTGTTGATGCAAAAAACGGAACGAAAACAGCAAGCAATGCCGGCGGCGCGGTAGGCCAAAATAACGGCCTTATTAAGTTCACAAAAGAGGCGGAGGTAGAGGTTCAAGTTTCTGCCGCCTCAAAAAATGCGGGCGGCATTGCCGGGATTAACGGTTCTTATAATGGTTCTGGTTCTGCTGGCACAACAGGAAAAATGCAATGCCCTACGACTGAAAAAGTCACAGTTTCCGGTAGTGTCAGTGCGGCAAAATATGCAGGAGGTGTTGTAGGTTACAATAATAGATCCGAGGCGGTATCCGGTGCGCCGGAGATAGACGTATATACATACACTTCAGGGTCAACTCCACCGTCAGCTACAAGCAAAGAACATGCTATGTTATATAATTGGGTCAACAATGCAACAGTTACAGCGGAGAAAGGCGGTGCCGGCGGTATTACAGCCTACAGCAATGATGCTTATATTACAGCTTGTGAAAACAAGCAGCCGGTGACTGCTGTTTCTTATGAAATCGACGGTTCCAGTTCCAGTGTAGATTTTACTCTCGGTGCCGGCGGTATTGTAGCTTACAGTAAAGGTACTTATATTGATAGCTGTACGAATACGGGATCTATTTCTGCGCCGGAATGCTTAGCGGGCGGCATTGTGGGGAATGTCATAGGATCTAGTGTTCAAAATTGTAACGCTGAAAAAGACAGCGTAGCGGCCGCGTCGGCTCCGCGCGTCACCGGAAAGTATACGTCCGGTGGCATTGCGGGGAAAAATGAAAACAATGCGCTTCTGTATAAGAATACAGTATCCGACGTTGAGGTATATAATACCTCCGACAGTATAAATGCAAGACCGGCAGATGGATTTGGTTATGCAGGCGGTGTTGTCGGAATGTGTACAAATGGTGGTAGAGTTTATGAAAGCAAAGTAGCGGATGTGAAGGTTAGAAGCGTTATATCCGGTGAAGATTCAGGAATAGGCGGCGCTGTGGGCTTTGCAAACAATGGCTCCAATATAGAAAACGTGACGGTGACAGGCGGAACAAGTTCTGGAAACGACGCTGTTGTTGGTTTTGACGGGACGCCGAAGAATACTTCCTTTGCTAACATCGGCGGGATCGCGGGCCGGATACAAAATGTTTTTGTCAAGAATTGTCATGTATCTGCAAATGTTGCCGGGGATATGGGAAGCACGGATGGAAATACCGGCGTAGGCGGCGTGGTCGGCTATGCCCTAACATGTAATATATCCAATTGTACTTACAGTGGCGATCTGACCGCCAACGGCACTTCCGATAATATGGTTGCGATGGGCGGTATTGCGGGACTCGTTTCCCAGGCCATGGGAGATTCCAGTATTAGTGAATGCAATATAGGCCGCAGTTATGACCCTGCTACAGGTGATTTAATGCCGGACAAAACGGTGATCGAAGCCGGAAAGAGCGATGTATATGGCGGTTATTTGGGCGGCATCGTGGGCAGAGCCATCCAAGGGGCGTCAATAGTTTCCTGCGGTCCCAAGTATGATATAAATAATGATAACGACCAGAATGCTCCTGCCACGCCGACGCAGATCGCTGGCGGACTGGATACAATTGTAACGATTCAAAACTATATCGGAGACACCGGTGGTATCGTTGGCAATATGGACGTGGGTACGTTGGTCAAGGAATGTACCACAGGCAGCGACTGGGAGGTGATTGCGAGATCCTATATTATCAGCACCGGTACAGGCGGTATTATCGGTTACAGCAGTTCGGGAGAAGATATTGAGGACTGTGTAAACTGTGCGAACGTGAAATCAAATGAAGCAACATCCGATAATATCGCGGTTGGCGGCTTGATTGGCCGTATGGAGAATAATGCAAAGAACGGTATGGTGATCAAGAAATTCATCAATTTCGGCGTGATCCAAGGCACCATTGCCGGCGGCGCTGTGGGCCGTCTGAAGTTCAAATGCCCTTCGTTTGTTGAATGTAAGAATTACGGGAAGATCATAAGCGACAACTCGAAAGGAAAAAGTAAAGGCGCTGGAGGTATCGTGGCCAACTTCTTCTCAAACGATGATGAGGGCGGCGTAAACTATGCCGCATTTGTTTCCTGTGAGAATCATGGAAATATCGAGGGCGCTCAAAATCTCGGCGGTATTGTGGGCTACGCTGGAAACGACTCCTATGTGAATATTGCGATCACAGATTGCGTCAACACAGGCGCGATCAAAAAAACAACTACTGATAATAAAGGAAAATTGGGCGGCATCATGTCCACCAATGGCAATGCGAAGGTGACCATTGACAGGTGTAGGAATTACGGAAACTTCAAAGGCGAATATAAGAATAAAGAAGATGATGATGAGGATGTAATTTTAGAATTTGCTAACAAAGGTATTTTTGGGAATAAGGGGAAATCACTGGTTACCATAGGAGATTGCTTTAGCTTCGCAAACTATACCGGCATATCGCCAGATACATCAAGTGAAGTGCTTGAATGGTCAGGAGACAACTATTTTTACTATGCATATTGTCAAACAGATAATGCAGTCAAAAGACACATGTATTCTTCTCAAGACGATATTAAAAATCAAAAAGACAAAAAAGCAGAGAATGGGAACAAGCTTTATTATTTCAAAAATAGTGAGGTACCAACTACTTCTGGAACTAATGAATTGCATATTGACAAAAAAATCTCATCAACTACAATTGCCAAGAACCTGACATGGGAACCTTCTTCTAGTGATTATGCAAAAGATTTTGATAGTCAGTACGACTGGAGAGCTTATGACAAAAGGGACCAAAGGGCAACGGGAAGACAGAAGCGATATCTTGATATTGATATCAATATAGAAGAATATTATGATGAAAAGACAAAAGGCAAAGTGGATACCGCCTCGATCAAAAACTTAGAGGTCAAAAATGTCGGCGGACAGTTCCTGATCACATGGGACCATGATGCAGATGAATATAAAGCGGATCAGTTGATTTATAAAACGTATACTGTTGATCCTGCATCGAAAGAAGAAACAGATGTGCAATGGTCGTCTGTGTTAACCATAGATCATGGAATCCAGCAATATATGCTGTCCGACTTAGATATCAAAGGTGATTATATTGCAGTGTATGTTCGTTCAATCGGCGAAGACTATGTAGTACCGTCAGATTACTCAGAGGAATGGAGAACTCTGTATGGACCCGAGAGAAATGAGGGCCTTACGGAAGGTGATCTTGATTGGAAAGAAAAAGAAAACTGTACATCAGAGTGGGGGAAGGCAGAAAGCGATAAGAAAGAAACCCTTCCTACGCCGAAGATCCATCTGGAATTGGTGCCAGTGGAAGACGACGCGCCTCCTACAGTAGAACCGCCTAAGATGGGAGAGCCGGAAGTGACGGATGAGCCGAATGAAGAGGGGAATCTTGAGGAGAAGGTTTATCAGTTTGTGGCGGTGCTGGAAAACGCATCGGAGTTCAAAGGAACGGAAGCAGAGATTGAGATCAACGGTCTGCCCGGTCCTAACGGCATAGCAAATGAAAGTAATAGCCAGACGGTCACATTTAACGCCGAAGATGGCATATCCGAATCGTTTTCTTTCCGCAACTGGATGAGCCGGGTATTGACCTACGTGGCAAGAGCAAAAACAGGCAGCGGCTATGTAGATTCACCGTCTGCGTCTTATACGGTGACGCTGTATGACGGTCGAAGCATGCATGATTATCCGCTGGTAGCTACCGACTTTAAGGATTTTACAGGCAGTGATTTTGCGGATCTTTCAAATACGTTCCATATGGAATATGATAAAGGCCATACGCAGAAGCACAAAGTTCAAGGTGAAAGCAGGAAAGACGGTAAAAACAAAACGGGCGAAGAGGACGAAAACATCAACACGGATCTTTACATGGATGCGGAACTGGTAGTGGACGACTATAAAATCGGGCTCGACAGTTCCGGCAAGTCCATAACGCTTCCGGTGGCGCTGGCCTATAATAACAGCCATGTGGCGTACTACAGTGCGAGCGGTATAGATGTGTCCTTGAATGGACTGCCGGAGGATCTGGTGGATTACGGCAATATCACCCTGCGGGTCTACCCTTGGCAAGGGCAGTCAAAGGTATGTCAGTATGGACATAAGGTGATGATTCCCTCCGGAAGCACCTCCAAGGAGAGCCTCACGGAAGAAGAACTGTTGGACTATATTGCAAATACCGGAGATCCCAAGCAACTGGTTGATACGGCGGTGACGGTGACAGAATCGGGCGGCAGGCCGGTGTTTGTGAAGAAGGACGGTAAGGTTGCCCTGAATACCGGTTATGTACTGCGCAAAAACAGCGACGGAACCTATTCCATTATCTACAGCGCTATCCTTGCTTACAGGAATACTTACGCAAATCAGATAGACGAAAAGGTTTATGCTGTGGATCATAAAGAGAATACCGTGGTTTCCGGTGAAAGTGGAGAAGACGGATACTTCGAGGCAAAGATCCAGCCTAAGCCGGTTATTCTCACAGAGGGATCGATATTTGACACCGATACGGATACCTATACGTTCAAGTGGGATCGTGGAACAACAGCCTTTGATGTGGAAGCCGTATATGAGGTACGGGCTGTAGATACGGTTACGGGCAGAGTGCTGGGATCAGCAGATGTGAATAAAGGTAAGGCTGAAGCTATTGGCGGAGAAGGCAATGATCAATATTGGCAGTGCAAATTCCAAGATCCGGACAACACATGGAATGCAAGCAACATTACCTTCATTGTAGTCAGAAAGGGAGAAGTTGATACAAGCGGCAAGACGAAGGCGTTTTCATCCACTGCCAGTGAAGATTACAAGATAAAGAAGCGCTTGTCACGGATCACCGCGCCTGTTGTTTCTCTAAGCGCTTATAACAGCGAGGCAGAAACAGATAAGGATACGCTGAAGTATTATGTCCGGTGGCAGGGTATCACGGATAAGGATGAACAGGATGCTTTAGCAGGTTATAAGGTGCTGATCGAAACAAAAGATGGCGTTTTGATCAGCGAGCAGGAGTACCCAAACCTTGACGAAGGAACGGTGGAAGGTGTAAACGGTGGTAAGTCCTACGAACGGCAGATTGACTTAAACGGCTGCACGCCCGGCTCGGTGCTTCATATCTCCGTACAGGCGCTGGCAAAGGACGAATCAGACTCCTACATCGACGGGCCGAAAGGCGAGGTTCGGGAAATGACCTTGCCAGTCCGCCAGAGCCAGCCGCAGATCAATAAGCTTACCTCTACGCCTGTTTACACGACGCATAATTCGAGTAAATGGAACGACGCAACTACCTTTATGACTGCCGAGGAGTTCGCGGAAGGGCTTCTGTTGCAACTGAAAGGGGATCCGGTGTCAACCGACGCCAGAGGTTCCTATGAGTTGGCGGTGGCAGTCTATGACAAGAAGCCTACAGATGAACAGGAGAAAGACGCCAGCAAGGTAGCTGCGGGAGACGTGCCCGAAGATCCGGCGGAAGGAACTGTTTATTGGAATACCGGCGCCACCAAGACGCTGATCTACAAGGAAGACAGAGAGCTTATGGACGGCGTTCTGACAGATGCAGAGTACCGGCTGACAGGGCTGGAGAGCGAAGACGCCGGCAAGTGGCTGAAGATCGCCCTGCGCAATGTGGCTGACAACAACATCAGTTCTTGGTGGACAGATGAGGATGAAGGACCGGATCCGACAGGAACGGGCGGCTCAGGCACTGTGAACTATTGCTGGGTACAGATACCGAGGATCCAGCTAGAGACGGTTTCTCTTTCTCAGGAACAGACCTCTGTATTCTATAATCCTGAGAAGAATCAGTGGAGCATGAATGCGCTCACAGGCCACAATGTGGAGGAGGCCGTGCAGACCACCCTTGCATTTAACCTTGTCGACCACGCTGACGGCTACCGTCTGCAGATTGTCGGTAGGTCGAAGGATTTGCTGCTTGGCAGTACGGCTTATGACACTACGGAAGCGGGCTGGCTGTATCTGGAGCCTGTAGAGATAAAGGATGACGCCGGCAATGTGACAGGTTTTGAGAAAGACAAGTACAATGTCTTTGCCGCTACCACGCAGGACGGCAGCAAAAAATCAGAACCGGGCAGCGGAGCAGACACGGTTCCCAAGTGCAAGCAGGATCCGTTGGCAGTATACAGAGGTACCATAAGTAAAGGCACCGCTGAAGAGAGTGGAATGCTGCAGTTGCCGTTCACTTACAAAGTGCTGCGCTATGATGGTGACACCACTGGATTTGAGACAGTCTCTGTCCTTGTCTGGGAAGATGATACTATCCGGTTTATTCTGCCCGGCGCCGAGACAGTGAAGGGATCCGGAGGAAAAGAGTACGCGCTGGCGAAAAACAGCAATGTGGAGCAGGTGTCCTTCCAGCCGGTGATCCTGACAGACGAACAATTGCTGCGCTATGAAAACGGCGGAATTGTTAATTGGTACGCGACGCTTGAAGGGAGTACGGGGAAGTACGCTTACCATACGAAGATGCTAGATGATTACGGTGATGCGCCCTCTAGTCTCATTGTGAATGTGGGAGTATCTGGCCATAAGGAACTCGCCTATGACGTGACTACTACGGCGGCGAGCCAAGATCAGAACCGCCAGATTTACCGTGTGACGGTGCGAGAAACTACCGATGTGTCGAAGGATGACAATATTCTTGACAGGCGATATCTTAGCGCCTGCACGGGGAAATCAGATCCAACAAGTATACTCTTGCCGCTGAGCAGCGAGATCTACAGGGCTTACAGCGGCAAGTATATCCAGTTTGAATGCGCTGTGATCGCCTCCGATGGAAACATCGGGCAGTGGAGCGCTGCGACGACGCCTCCTGGAGAGCTTCTGACTTTGGCAGGTACGCCGGTTAAGGATATGAATCCTACCGAAAGCACTTTGGCGGGAGTTCTCTCCAAGAATGAGGGAACCTCGTCTTCCGGTACGAATCAGACAGTGAAGGCCAACATATACAAATGGGAGCACAAAGCGGCCGACACCGGCAGGATCAACGGCTACACTGTACAGATCGGAACGAAGGATCCTGTTATGAAATGGGTTCTGAACCTGAATGATGACGGCAATTGGTGTTATGTAGATGAAGAAAGCAAACAGATTCCTCTGAACGACAGCAGCCTTAACATTCCGATGACTTCCGGGGTGTTTGTGACACCCGCCGGTTCTGCATCGACAGAGACCTATGATCTGGCGGTAAACGCTACGCTGACCATGACCTCGGATCAGACCACCGGAAACGTCATCTTTACTCTGACGGTGCCTGTGGAGACGCAGCTTAGTGTTCCGGCTATCTCAACGGATCCGTTGACATTTGCGTTTGATACGCAGGTAAAGGTCGACGGGTGGAAGTATTATCCGTAAATAAAAAACGATCAAATTTTTGGAAAGGAGACTGGCATGAAGCGTTTACTGAAAAAGAAAGATGGCTATGCGTTGATGATCGCCATGGTGATTGCGGTGGTAGTGATGCTGCTGAGTACACTGCTTCTGCTGGTTTCCTATTCCCTCTTTGCGTCGGCAAACCGGGAGCAGGATCTGGCGCAGAGCAGGGAGCTTGCCCAGACTGTCAGCAGGCAGCTTGGCAAGGAGATCATGGTGGATGTGGCTGCTGCCGGAGGTGCTGAAACAGACTACCCTCTTTGGATGTACTTAAAAAACAATATTAATATTTCGGAAAATAAGAATACCCCTCCGACATCCTGGCCCTATTATGAAAATGACACGGCTTTCCATGACGAAAAGGAAGCCTACCGGTATTTTACACTGGACGCTACTGGATTATCCGCCGATCCGAGCGTGGCGGGCATAGCCGAGGATCTGAGGAAAAATACGGAAATCCTCATGTACTGGGAGTGTGAGAATGCCGACGCGGCTTATACGACAGATGTGACTCTGACGGTGGTCGTCACTTGCAGGTCCAACGGCGAGGAGACGACCGTCACCAACCGTTATCAGTTGGATCGCGCAAGCGATACAGCTCCGTGGAAGTGGAAGGAGGAGTATGAGTGATGAGAAACCTGCGTTTGTCTGCCGTGCCGGCAATGGCCCGCGGCAAAAAAGGAACCACGATGGTCGAATTGTTGGTGTCTTTCTTTATCGTGTTGATCGTCGTAGGCGTTTTTTCCGGCATTGTCAGCGTTTCCACCCGTATGCTCAGCGCTTCTCAGCGGATCATGAAGGATACAGAGGCGTTTAATACGGAGTATTATAAGAGGACCACAAGCGGAACGGATGTTGCAAATAACTTCAAACTTTCTGTGGACTGGGACCACGTCGGCTTTATGGGGTCGGGTGAAGGTCGTTCGGACGGGCAGAGTATGTTGCTTAAGGGTACGCTGCAACATGTGAACATTACAGGCAGTGCATATAGTATGTACCGATATCAAGTGGAGGGTTATTAAGATGAACAGACGGAATCCTCTGAAAAACAGAAAAGGCGTGTCCATGGTGGAATTGATCGTCACCTTTGCGCTGATAGCCCTTTTTATGGGGCTGTTCAGTCAAGTGTTTGTCACCGCCATGGGTGCCTATCAGGATATTAAAAGTCTGGATTACGGCAAACAGGTATGTGATACGATCATGGATAAGATCGTAAGCGAATTGTCGGAAGCCCAGATGGCTGCAGGGATCGCAGGCGGTACCGCGCACATGACGATCAAAAAAGAAAAAGACGCTTGGGACCAACTCGCTCCAGATGTTGACAGTGACGGCGTTAGGGATTATGATGCCGTGGAATTTTATGACAAGTATGGCACTCACGCCAAGATCTGCGTGGGTACGCCCAGAACCTATACCTATGGGGCAGACCTCATAAGCGGCGCCTATGGCGACATACCGAGTTCATATGCTTCCAATAATCCTGTGAATTGGGGGCCACAGTTGATTGTGCATTATAATTCCATCACTGTTGGGACAGGAGCAACGGCTCAGGTCAGCTACGAGGCAGTGGATTGGGTTTTTGATAAAAAGATGTATCAGGGATTCCAGATCAAGTCCCTGCATTTTTCACGGGCAGATGAAACCGGAGTTGAGTATCCGAAGCAGATCTTAAAGGTGGAACTGGAGCTTACAAGCGACAGATACGGCTTATATAAAACTACCCGGTATGTGGACTGCTACAATTTTACGGATAAATTCTCTGGCGACGACCCGATCAAAGTAGAGTCGTAAGCCGGCGGCTTTTGGATGAAAGAAAGAGCGTTTACACAGACAGAAAGGACGATTATGCAGAGAGAGAAGATTCTGATCGTTGACGATTCAGAGATGAACCGGGCGATCCTGACAGATATGCTGGAGGATGACTACGACATTGTGGAGGCCGAGGACGGCCTCTCGGCGGTGGCAATCCTTCAGAAAAGCGTGGATATCTCGCTGGTATTGCTGGATATCGTCATGCCGGGCATGGACGGCTTCGGCGTGCTGGAGATCATGAACGAAAATCATTGGATAGAGGACATTCCTGTGATCATGGTGTCCGCGGAGAACGGCACAGAACAGGTGAAGCGGGCGTATGAGATGGGTGTTACCGATTTTATCATGCGCCCCTTTGATATATTTATCGTCCGCCGCCGGGTGGTCAATACCATGATGCTCTACGCCAAGCAGAAGCAGCTGATCAATATGGTCAACGACCAGATTTACGAAAAAGAGCAGCGCAGCAACATGATGATCGAGATCCTGAGCCACATCGTGGAATTCCGTAACGGCGAGAGCGGCCAGCATATCCACAACGTGCGCCGCTATACGGATTATCTCCTGCGGGAGCTTGGGAAGCGCTGGAAGCGGTATCGGATGTCCGAGACGGATATTTCCCTGATCAGCACGGCCTCCGCCCTGCACGATATCGGCAAGATCGCCATTGATGAGAAGATTTTAAATAAACCCGGCAAGCTCACCGACGAGGAGTTTGCTATTATGAAGACCCATGCGGAGATCGGCGCCCAGATGCTGGAGAGCATGGCGGGGCATCAGGACAATCCCATTGTGAAGACTGCCTACCAGATCTGCCGCTGGCACCATGAACGCTACGACGGACGGGGCTATCCCGACGGCCTGAAGGGAGATGAGATCCCCGTTGCCGCGCAGGTGGTGGCGTTGGCTGACGTCTACGACGCCCTTACCAGCCCCCGTGTTTATAAGGGGCCCTACAGCAGGGAGACCGCCGTGAAGATGATCTTGGACGGACAATGCGGCAATTTCAATCCCGATCTTATGCAGTGTCTGGCGGAAGACGGCATGGAAATGGCGAAAGATAAGGAACAGGAGATCACAGAGTCCGCCCAGCGGCAGGAGATCCGGGAGTACGTAGAGGTGGTTATGCGCAGCAAGGGCGGCAGCATGTCCGAGCGCGCCCTGAAGCTGCTGGATTATGAGCGCATGAAATACAGCTTCTTTGCTTCCATGACCGAGGAGATCCAGTTTGAATATATGGATTCCCCGCCCATGCTCACCGTTTCCAAATGGGGAGCCAAGAAGATGGGCGTGGAGGAGATCATCAAGAATCCCGCGCAGGATAAGAAGCTGCAGGAGGTGGTCAGACCCGATACCTGGAACAAGGTGGTCCAGTGGCTCCACAGCACCACCCCGGAAAATCCGGAGATCAGCGGAGAGGTGATGCTTCGGTTTAACGGGGAGGATCGGTGGTTTCAGGTGATCTTCCGGGCAGTGTGGTCTGCGGACGAACCTCCCAAATATATGGGCGCTTTCGGCAAGGCCATCGACATTCATGACCGGCGGCTGGAACTGGAGGATTTAAAGAAGCAGGCGTCAAGGGATTCCCTTACGGGGCTTCTGAATCACCGGAACGCCCGCAGGCGCATTACGGAGCGGCTGGCGGCCAATCCTGCCGGCAAGTATGTGCTGATCATTTTTGATCTTGACTTTTTTAAGACGGTCAACGACACTTACGGACACGCGTTCGGCGACAAGGTGCTGAAGCACGTGGCGGAGCGGCTGGACGCCGGCATCCGGAGCAACGATATTTCCTCCCGCATCGGCGGCGATGAATTTATGCTGTTCATGGAGTGCGGCGACGAGTACGCCATGGTCATCGACCGTATCTTCAACAATATTTCCGGGCCTTTTGAGGGATTCCATATTTCCCTCAGTATTGGTGTGGCCCAGAGCGCGGTGGTGGGCGTTGATTATGAGGATCTGTTCCACGCGGCGGACAAGGCGCTTTATTGCGCCAAGAAGTCCGGCAGAGGCCGCTGCTGTTACTTTGACGCGTCTATGGACGGGATGTTTTCTGTGCTTTCCGAGATCGAAGGGGAAGGCGCGGGAGAAAGATCAGATAGATAAAGGAGAATGTGCCATGACATTGAAAGAATGCTATGACAAAATAAGCGGAGATTATGACGACGTGATCAGCCGTCTGCGCAGCGAGAGGCTGGTGCAGAAGTTTGTGCTGAAGTTTCTGGATGATAAAAGCTATGACCTTCTCTGCAGTTCCATGGCGGAAGGAAAGTGGGATGAGGCGTTTCGGGCCGCCCACACCATCAAGGGCGTCTGCCAGAATCTGGGCTTTGCCACGCTGATGGAGTCCGACAGCGCGCTGACGGAGGCGCTGCGGGCGGGCAATAAGGAAGAAGCCATTCGCCTGAAGGAAAAAGTAGACGTGGATTATCGGATGACGGTGGATGGGATCCGGGATTATGCCGGAAGCCTGTCCTGACGGAGCCGGAGAGAGGGATATATGAAAAAGAAGTCTTTACTGAAGGAGAAGAGCCTGCTCGGGACGCTGGTTGTGAGCTTTTTTATCCTGCTCTTGTTTTGGTCTACCTATTTTCAGATCGCCCGGATTCAGGAAAAACGGTGCTATAAGCGCATGGAGGAAGGCGTCAACACGGTGATCGAGGAAGTGGTCTCCAAGCTGAAACGGGACAGCACGGTGTTGAACGCCACGGCGGATATTCTGGGCAATTCCGGTGATTTCAGCGCCGAGACCCTTGAGGAAAATATGAAGATCGCGGCGCCCCTTCTGGATACCATGCGGATCCGGGTGCTGATGCCCGACGATACCATTATTCAGGCCGACGGCAACGTGACGGACGCCGCGGGCAG
>CANQQN010000011.1 GCA_947625995.1 uncultured Lachnospiraceae bacterium | reverse complement strand
GCCACCACAGATCTCGCGACCATTCTGGAACGTGAAAAGCTGTATCAGCCGGATAGGATCATTTATGTGACGGACAAGCGTCAGGAAATGTATTTTACACAGGTGTTCCGGTGTGTCAAAAAGGCGGGCATTGTGAATGAGAGTGTGAAGCTGCGGTTTATTGGCCACGGTACTATGAACGGCAGAGACGGGAAGCCTTTCAAGACCCGGGACGGCGGCGTGATGCATCTGGAGCAGCTTGTTTCGGACATCAACGACGAGATGTATAAAAAGATTGTGGAAAACCATTCTGTAGATGAGGCGGAAGCGAGAAAGACCGCCAAGATCGTGGGTCTTTCTGCTTTGAAATACGGAGATCTGTCTAATCAGGCCTCCAAGGATTATGTATTCGATATTGAGCGGTTTACTTCTTTTGAGGGGAATACGGGCCCGTATATCCTGTATACCATCGTGCGGATCAAGTCCATTCTGAACAAGTACGCGGAACAGAAAAGCGGCGTAGAGGAGGTTATGCAGGAGGCTCAGAGCGACAGTGAGAAAGCGCTGATGCTTTTGCTTACCCAGTTCGCGCCGGTGATCGGGACAGCATGGGAGGAAAATGCGCCTCACAAGATCTGCTCTTTTGTCTATGAAGTGTCCAACGCCTTTAACCGTTTTTACCATGAGACAAAGATCATGGGCGAGGAGGACGAAAAGAAACAGGGGTCATGGATCGGGCTGCTGAGGCTGACGAAGGGTGTGCTGGAGACTTGCATCGACCTGCTTGGCTTTGAAGCGCCGGAGAAGATGTGACGCATAGCGGCGAGCGCGGCCATGGCTGAATATAGGTTTTAGAAATCAGATATGAAGAAATCATAAGGCAAATAGAAGCCACGAATAAGGAAATTGCATGGCAAATAGGAAGCCGGGGGTAAGGAGACTGCATGAAATGTATGATTGTAGGAGCCGGGGAGTTTGAGGAAACCGCTCTGCCGGTTGAGGACGGGGATTTTCTGATCGCCGCGGACGGCGGCCTTGTCTATCTTGAAAAACTTCATATCCGTCCCCATATGGTCATCGGTGACTTTGATTCCTTAAAACGGCTGCCTGTGCATCCCAATGTACTGAAGCTTCCGGTGGTGAAGGACGATACGGATATGGGCGCCGCCATTGCGGAGGGAGAACGCCGGGGATATGATACCTTTTATCTCTATGGCGGCTGCGGCGGACGGATCGACCATACCTTGGCGAACCTGCAGCTAATGGCCCGGCTGGCAAAGGCGGGGAAGGAGGCGGTGTTGATCGGAAACCGGCAGGAGATCCGGATCGTGCAGGGACCTGCCAGAATGGTATATCCCCCGGACACAAAGGGAACGATTTCCGTGCTTGCCTACAGCGAACGGTGTACCGGCGTGTATGAACGCGGATTTCAATATTCTCTGACCGATTATACGATGACCAATGATGTGCCACTTGGGGTCAGCAATGCTTTTATCGGGGAAGAAGCAACCCTTTCTGTGGAAACGGGGCTCATGCTGATCATCACCGAGAGAAGATCCAAAGAAGCTGCCGGATCCAAGACCGGATAAACATACAGGCAGACCGTGGTTACCGGGGCAGGCGTATATCGCATGGTTGTTCTGACACGGTTCTGGAAACGGAGGAATTATGACAAAAGAGAAACTTGCCCTTGAGATCGTTGAGCGATTAAAAAAAGAATATCCCCTTGCGGAGTGCTCGCTGGATTACGACGAGGCGTGGAAGCTGCTGGTGAGCGTGCGGCTGGCCGCCCAGTGTACTGACGCCCGGGTGAACGTGGTGGTGCAGGATCTGTACGCAAAATATCCTGATGTGAGATCTCTTGCCGAAGCGCCTGTGGAGGAGATCGAAGCTATTGTGAAGCCCTGCGGCCTTGGGCACAGCAAGGCGAGAGACATCAGCGCCTGCATGAAGATCCTGTGGGAGCAGTACGGCGGAAAGGTGCCGGATGATTTTGAAAAGCTTCTGGAACTGCCGGGGGTGGGCAGAAAGAGCGCCAACCTGATCATGGGTGATGTGTTCGGAAAGCCCGCCATTGTTACCGATACCCACTGTATCCGGCTGGTGAACCGTATGGGGCTTGTGGATCACATCAAGGATCCGAAAAAGGTGGAGATGGCGTTGTGGAAGCTGATCCCGCCGGAGGAAGGCAGTGACTTCTGCCACAGGCTGGTGCACCATGGCCGGGAGGTCTGTACGGCCCGTACAAAGCCTTATTGCGACAAATGCGTGCTGAATGATATCTGTAAACAGAATCTTTCGTAAACAAATTGTTTATCCGGAAATAATGATGGAAAGAAAAGCATACGTTTTGTAAAAAATGTGCAACCGTTTTTTGCTTTTATACACTTTATAGATGTAGTGACGCATTATAAAACAGGAGTGGAGATTCATATGAGCGAAACGATGAATACACAGATCGAAGAGATCGGAAAGACCGCCGCGAGGATCAAAGAACAGATCGGAAAGGTTCTGGTGGGAAAAGAGCTTGTGACGGAGTATGTGCTGGCTGCCTATCTTGCCGGTGGACACGTGCTTCTGGAGGATCTGCCCGGCACCGGAAAGACTATGCTTGCAAGAACCCTTGCGAAAACCGTCAGCGGCAGCTTCAAGCGTATTCAATTTACACCGGATCTGCTGCCGACGGACGTGACCGGCCTGAATTATTTCGATCAGAAAAAAAGTGAATTTGTATTCCGGGAAGGCCCGGTATTTGCCAACATTGTGCTGGCTGACGAGATCAACCGGGCTACGCCTCGCACCCAGTCCAGCCTGCTGGAAAGCATGGAGGAGCGTCAGGTTTCTGTGGACGGACAGACAAAAAGACTTCCGGAGCCCTTTTTTGTGATCGCTACCCAGAATCCTGTGGAGGCATTGGGCACCTTTCCTTTGCCTGAGGCGCAGCTTGACCGTTTTATGATGAAGCTTTCCGTGGGCTTTCCCGACTTTGCGGGGGAACTGGATATGATGGAGCGGTATATCAACGATAGTCCTATCGAGCATGTGCAGCCGGTATGCAGCGTATCGGATATTTTTGCGCTTCAGGAGGCGGTGAAGCAGGTATACGTTCACAGGGAGGTGCGCGGTTATCTGCTGCGAATCGTGGAGGCCACCAGAAAGGACAGTAGTCTCCTTGCGGGAGCCAGCCCCAGAAGCACCCTTGCCTTTTTGCGGGCTTCTCAGGCCCTTGCAGCCCTTCGGAACAGAAGCTTCGTGACGCCGGATGATGTGAAGGAACTGGCTCCTTATCTTCTGGGTCACAGGGTGATGCGGAGCAATGATTACCAGTCCGGAAGGACAAGCTGGGATTATATCCGGGAGATCACAGGCGAAATAGAGGTTCCGGTGGAGCCTTTTTCCTGATCTTGTTACGCGGCTTTTGCCGCAGATCGTTTTAAACGGGTAGTTTAGATTGAAAAGCAGGTGAAGGTATGCAGGTATTTGCGATTTTGTTTTGTCTGCTTCTGGTATTTTGGATACAGCGGGACATTTACAGAAGAAAGTGGGATCAGAATCTGGAGGCGGATGTTCGCTTTCAGAAAAGGGCCGTGCTGGAAGACGAACTGATCAAGGTAGATGTGACCGTCCGCAATGGGAAAAGACTGCCCTTACCGGCCTTGTCTGTGAATTTTAATCTCCCGCATCAATTTTCTGAATATAATTCAAAGCAGAAGAATCTGACAGACACATATAATCGCAGTGAATTATTTACCCTATATTCTTATCAGGCGATCACACGTACCCTGACCTTCCGGTGCAGGCAGAGAGGCTGCTATGTGCTTCGTGAACTGATGCTTGACAGCAGCAGCCTTTTTATGGACCGTGTGGATACCGGATCTAAGCTTCTTGACCGTCAGATCATGGTCTATCCAAAGTGCGTGAATATGCGCAACTTTGTGAAAAATTTTCAGAACCTGTTCGGAGAGATCCTTGTCAATGATTTTTATAATGAGGATGTTTTTTTGATACGCGGCGTTCGGGAATACCAGCCCTTTGACAGCCAGCGTACCATCAACTGGAAAGCCACGGCGAAGCTTGGCTCTCTTATGGTAAATAATTATGAATATACAGACAGCCGCAGAGTAGTGATCTTTTTGAACCTTACCAAAAATCAGCTTAGCGACGACCCGGAGATTGCGGAGGAGAGCATCCGTCTGGCAAAAACATGGTGTCAGAATCTTGATAAATACGGGATCGAGAGTGACCTGTATACAAATGGCAGAGGGGAAGGCGAAGAGGGCTGTCTCACCGTAGAGAAGGATAACATTACAAAGAAATACATGACCCATGTCAACGAAACGCTGGCAAAGATCGTTTCCTGTCAGGGAGAAAACGACTTTTTTGCGCTTTACAGGGAACAGATAGAGAGGCATCTGCGGGACTGCTTTATGATCTTTATCTCCGCGGACAGCAGAGAAAGCTTTCAGAGCGGGCTTCTTGCTCTGAAGGATCAAACAGACAAATTTGTTTGGGTGCTTCCAAAAAGCAGCAGAAGCAATCACAGGATCAGGCCGGAGCTGCACAATAACCTTGTGGCATGGAATATATACTGGAGAAAGGAAGAACACAATGAGATCATCAATGTCTAGTGGGAATACTTCCGGCAAGACAAGGCAATTTCACAGCGAACGGTTTGTGCTGGTGATCAATTTCCTGATCCAGATCAATTTTTATTATTGTCTGCTGCTTTTGGGCTATTTTTTGCTGGCCGACCGTGGAAAGGCAGTTTTCCAGCCGTTTCTGTATCTTGGCGTCACAGGGATCTTTCTGATTCTGTATCTGATCCCCAGAAAATTTCGCAGGCTCTGGCAGATCATCCTTCTGGATATCCTTGTGATCGGAGCTTCTGTTATGTGGTATCCCCTTTCCTACAGCAGGATCTGGCTGGGCGTGGTGCTCCTTGTTTTTTCCGCCGTTGAGCTTTTTGTGAAGGGGGATTCCAACGACAGGGCAAGGAGCATCGTGTGGTTTACAAACAACAGTGGATATTGGGGCGTCGGCATCTGGCTTCTTATCTTTTTGAGCGTTATGATGGCCGATGACAGAAGCTATGCCGCCGCTTCCCTCTGTACCCGGCTGATGCTGATTGTTTTTTGCGTGTTCTTTGCAGAGTATCTGATCCAAAGCTACTTTTACCTGATCTATGACTACTTTCACAGAAAAAAGATGATCGATTCTCTGGATAAAAAACACGTGATGCGCATTGTGTCTTTAGGAACGCTGTGCGGCGTTGGCATTTCCTGTATCGTGTATTTCTTGTCAGGGATCGTGGCGCGTCTGCTGGATCTTGTTCTGGAAGCGGTCGTACGGCTCTGGCGGATGATCTGGGCCAATTATACCGGATATACGGACCTTCTGAATCCGGCGCAGACGGCGGCGCCTGCAGGTGGAGAGACGCCAAAAGGCAATGCAAGAGAGATCATTCAATACATGAACAAAAACCCCCTTGCGGGGAAGATCGCGGTGATTTTTGCCATGGCCATCCTGCTCATTGTGATCATGATCGTGATCTTGTATATTTATAAAATGCTCCGCACTACAAATTACATGTCTGCGGATGAAGAAGATACAGTCACTGTGATCCGCCGGCAGGAAAATGAACAGTCGGGGCAGGTTGTCGTGCGAAAACGGTTTCGCTATGGAAATTCTGCCAGCGAACAGATCCGCCGGTATTATCAAAAGCTCGTATATCAGAAAAATAAAGAGAGAAAGATCGAGAATCTAAAGAATTGTACTTCCGGAGAACTGGCGCAGCAGATTCCCAAAACGCCTCAGGAAAAAGAGGATATGAAAGAGATGACGGCTCTTTATGACTGCGCGCGGTATCGGAAGGAACTGATGCCCCGAAGCAGCGCTTTCAGGGCGAAAGAACTGTATAAAAAAATCACGGGAAGGTCATTATAAACGCAAAAACAGAGGGAAAAGGCCATGCCCTTTTGATTGGACTGCCGGGCTCCGGTATTCTTTATTTTGTGGGAAAGAAGGAAAAGATTCTCATGTATAAATTTTTAATCTGTTTTTTGGCGGGGCTCGGGGCAGGCCTTGGCACAGGCTTTGCCGGAATGAGCGCCGCCGCTGTGGTAAGCCCCATGCTTATTACATTTCTTGGAATGCCTGCTTATGAGGCCGTCGGTATCGCCCTTGCAAGCGATGTGCTTGCCAGCGCCGTCAGCGCGTACACATACGGGAAAAACAAAAATCTGGATGTCAGGAACGGGCTGGTGATGATGGTTACGGTGCTGGTCTTTACGCTGTTTGGCAGTTTTATCGCCAGCAAGGTGCCAAATGCCACCATGGGCAGCTTCTCCGTGTTTATGACATTTTTGCTTGGCGTTAAATTTATTGTCCGTCCCGTTATGACAGAAAAAGAGGCCATGAACGCAGTCAGCGGCAGAAAACGTCTGGTGCAGTCTGTGATCAGCGGTATGGTGGTAGGATTCATCTGTGGATTTATCGGCGCGGGCGGCGGCATGATGATGCTGCTCCTTCTTACGGGCGTGCTGGGATATGAACTGAAGACCGCCGTGGGGACCAGTGTCTTTATTATGGCGTTTACCGCCTTTACCGGCGCAGTCAGCCATTTTGTGATCGGCGGGATGCCGGATCTTCTGACCCTTGTCTTCTGTGTGGCGTCCACGTTGCTTTGGGCAAGGATCGCAGCCAGATTTGCCAATAAAGCAAGCGCGCTGACACTGAATCGGGCTGTGGGCGTGGTGCTTGTGGTATTGGGGGCAGCCATTATGATCGTGAAATTTATTTGAGATCTGCGTGAGTTTTTAAAATTCTTTTTCAACAACAGTAGTTTTGCAGTTAGAGGCAATTTTTTAGTATGACATCAAAAAAATTTGTTCAAAATCACCTTTGACCGGATTCAAAAAAATGAGTATAGTAATCATAAACGTGCAGCACAGAAGGCGTAAGTCCAGTTTTGTGCCGCACGTTATTTTTGAATAAAAAGAAAAAACGCGTGCGGCCATGCAATGGAAACCTTGATATTTCCGGCTGCGCGCTTTATTTTTGTAAAAGGAAGGGAAAAGAAAATGGAATCCAATACAAATCAGTTTTTAGGAACAGAGCAGGTGGGTGTGCTGATGAAAAAGTATGCCGTGCCCTGTATCATTTCGCTTCTTGTGGGAGCCTTGTACAATATCGTAGACCAGATTTTTATCGCCAACGCGGATTATCTGGGGTCCTACGGAAACGCGGCCAACACGGTGGTGTTCCCGCTTACGGTGATCGCGCTGGCCATCGCGGTGATGATCGGGGACGGCTGCTGCGCGTTTGTCAGTTTAAGCCTCGGAAGGAAAGAGAGCAATCGGGCGAAAAAAAGCGTGGGCAACGCAGTGATTATGACAGTTGCGGGAGGGGTGCTCCTGTGCGCGGTGTATCTGCTCCTTGCGAAGCCGATCATCACTATGTTCGGCGGTATGGTCAATGAAGAAACATTCCGCTATTCCAGAGAATACTTTTTCTATATTTCACTGGGAATCCCGTTTTACATGTTCGGGCAGGCCATGAATCCTGTGATCCGGGCGGACGGTTCCCCCAAATTTGCCATGGCATCCACGCTGGCGGGTGCATTTCTGAACATGATCCTTGATCCGGTTTTTATTTTTGTGTTTCGCTGGGGCATGATGGGCGCGGCGGTGGCTACGGTGATCGGTCAGATCGTCACGGCGGCGCTTGCAGTCTGGTATCTGACGCATATGAAGCTGGTCAGGCCGGAAAAAAGTGATCTTCGGTTTGACAGGCAGATTGCCGGAAAGACACTGGCCCTTGGCCTGACCAGCCTGTTGTCCCAGATTTCTCTTGTGGCGGCAATGGCTGCCATCAACAACATGATTCGCAAATACGGCGCGCTGGACCCTGTTTTTGGGCAGGAACAGTACGCCCAGATCCCCATGGCTGTTGTAGGGATCGTCATGAAGTTCTTCCAGATTGTCATCTCCATTGTTGTGGGTATGGCCGCAGGATGCATTCCCATTGCAGGATATAACATGGGCGCGGGACTAAAGAGCAGGGTCCGGGAGCTTTTTACAAAGCTGTTGGCTGCGGAAGCTCTTGTGGGGACGGCGGCTTTGTTTGTCGTAGAATGTTTGCCAAAACAGCTTATCACGATCTTTGGCGCCGCCAATGAGAGCGTATATTATACAGAATTTGCGGAAAAAGCGTTCCGGATCTATCTTTGCATGATCATTTTTGCCTGCGTAAACAAAGCATGCTTCATCTTTTTGCAGGCAATGGGAAAGGCCGCCGCTTCCACCATGCTTTCCATGGTGAGAGAGATCCTGTTCGGCGTGGGCTTTGCCTTGCTGCTCCCTCTTAGATGGGGGCTGGACGGCGTGCTGTATTCTATGCCTGTATCAGACGCGCTGACCTTTGTGATCGCGGCGGTACTGATATGGCAGACATACAGGGAATTGGGAGATGCCCGGACTCATTCAGAAAAAAGATATTGTATATAATTCAGGGCGGTTTTTGTGCGGGGAGAATTGGAGATGACTCCAAGATATACAGGCTCCTCGAATCCCGCCTGACTGATCATGCCTGCCTGCGACATGTCCAGTCCCATGGGATAACTTTCCGTTACGGCGCTGTATTCCACGGAAGGATCCAGTACCACGTCGGAGGCGTTGTCCTCTTTGATGTACGTGTTTTCCACAAGATAAGATTTTACATTTTTATATAGATCGGGTGCTTTTTCGGAAAGCAGTTTATCGATATCACACAGGTAACCGTTCTGGGCAAAGGCGTCGAAAGCCTCTTTGTCCATCAGGACTACATCCAGCATTTTGCTTTCAATGGAGGCAAGGATCTTCATCCGCGATCCGTAGGTGTATTCGTGGTAGGTGCTGTTTTCATCATCCGTCAGATAGAGTCCGGTATAAAGATGAAAGGTTTTCTTTGCAGGATTCGCGTCTGTGGCGGCAAGAAAATCATCACTAAGCTGTTTTGTGAGGGTTTCGCTGACGTCTACATTTACGAGAGCGGTGTACAGGACGGGCTCTTTATAGGTAATATGCCTGTACGCCGAATAAATAATGATATACAGAATAATGCAGAAAATGATCAGCGGCAGCTTGAAATAATCCAAGAGATACCGCAACTGTTCTTTTCCGTGCAGACTTTTTAATGTTTTCAGGCTTCCGCGGTCTGCTTTTTGGTTTGCCGGCATGTCTTATGCTTCCTCCTTCTGATCTTTGGTAAGAATGTGGCTTTCTGCAGGCTCTTTGCTCTGCTCGTCTGTATCGGACTCTAAGGCCGCCTTTTCGTTGATATTTTGCCCGGCATCATGCTGATCATCCTGCCGGCCTTCACAGAGCGAGAAAACATTTGACAGCAGGTAGGAGCATAAGAATGCACACAGCCCTTCCCCGAAAACAACGGCAGGCGTGAAAAACCTGACGATTATAAGTATCATGGCGAAATAGATGGCAGCCATCAAAGCGGTACAGAGCAGAAAACGCATGCCGATCATAATAGCGTTTTTGAACATGGCGGCGGTGGTGTTCTGAAATCTGGAAAGCAGAGGAAAGATGTACATCAGAATGATTGCATAAGCCGCGAGGACAATGAAGAATACAGCCGTGATGACGGTCCAGAACGCGTTGGAAAAACGCATGTGGTAAAGCACATACCCGTCAACGCCAAGCACGATCCCGACGGCCAGCAGGATCAGCCAGATGACGGTTGCCTGTTTGAAATTTTCCTTAAAAGAGTGGAAGAAAGCCTTTGTAAGGCTTCCTTCTTCATTTTTTACGATCTTTAAGGTGACATAGAACAGCGCAGTGGTGGAAGCGCCTGCCGTGACCACGGGCAGGCAGCAGAGAAACCACAAAATGTTCAGATATGCACTGTAAGTAATTTTGGTGATGAAGGACATCACCGGATTGTCAAGATTAAAAAGATTACGCATAGTATCCCTCCGTAATCAGTCTCCCGTGGATTCCCGGAATATCAGGTCTGTTTCTGTGTGTATGGTGCGGAAATTCAGGGACGGTTCTTTGATTCTTGATAACAGCAGGTGTACGGCCGAAAATCCCATGATCTGACTGTGAATGTGCACGGTGGTCAGAGAGGGAGAGATCACCCGGGATTCGGGGGAATCGTCAAAGCCGCACAAATAAACATCATCCGGCACGGAGATGCCCAGTTTTTTAAATGCCATCAGCGTATCCATTGCCACAAAATCATTGGCGCAGATAAACACGTCCGGAAGCTTTTTTATTTTTTTGATCTTATCTAATAAATACGCCCTGTATTCCGCGTATTCGGAACTTTTCAGATCGATCTTATGGTCTGTAATGCAGCAGTCCTCCGGACAGCCGAGGCCGGACAGATACATGGCGTTTCTGTATCCCATATAGCGCTCAAAAAAGGACTGGCAGTGCAGGGGATCTCCGATAAATCCGATCTTTTTTTTGCCCCGTCTGACCATTTCCCGCACGAAAAGGTGGATATTGGACTGGTTATCCATATAGAGATGATCGGCCTTCAGCGGTTCTTCGCTGCAGTAGGCCGGAGAGTCCACAAAAAGCACCGGCGTATCAAGGGAACAGAGCATGGCGCAGTAATTCCGGTCAAACATCTCAATGCAGATGATGCCGGCGGTGCGTTCTTCCGCGTAGGACGCCGGTAGGGAAAGCTGTTCAATCTCATTTTCCTGAAGACGGTGCATGGTAAAGCTGTATCCCAGCACGGAAAGCTCTCTCTGAAACTTGTCCAGCATGGTGGACGCGAAATGAGAGCTTCCGATAAAATTTGAGGTAAACAGAGCAATCTCCCTTTTTCCGGTGGCGGTAAGCGGGGAATCCGCCAGTTCAAAATCGGAGATATTTACATAGGAAAACTGCTTGTATCCCATTTCTATCGCTTTTTTCAGCACTTTTTCCCGGGTGGCGTCCGCCAAGATCCCGGTATTATTGATCGCTTTGGAAACAGTGTTTCGTGAAACGCCAAGCTCGTCTGCAATATCCTGAATAGTAACACGATCTGCCATATGCTATCACTTCCTGATTATTATAGTATCGTTTTCGCTTTTTGAAGCTTTTTGTTTGTACAATCGTATTATGAAATCATTATAATGCACAAATGTAAATTTGTCAAATGTAAAAATATAAAATGAAGAATTTTTTCTACATTGTAAAATGTGAAAGAATATAAGGCGGGAAAGAAAACAAAATGCACAAATGTAAAAATATTTTGAAAAAAATTTGACATTTGAATAAAAAACAGGTTGACTAAATGCAAAAGAAATGCTATAGTGAATTTACAAAAACCTAATTACACATTTTACAAATGCACAATTTAAGGTATATGAGGCAGCGGTAAAATGTGAAAACGATAACTATAAAGAAAGGAGAAAAGACAATGAGCAAAAGCAACAAGAAGAAGAGCGCCGGATTGCACAACAGCATGGTCTATATTACGCAGCACTGGCAGTTATATGTGTTTTTCCTGCTGCCTGCGCTGGCCTTGACGATCATCTTCAAGTACATTCCCATGGGCGGCATCATGATCGCTTTTGAAAAGTACAATCCGATCCGGGGCATTTTGGAGAGTAAATGGGTCGGGCTGGATCATTTCAAGCGCTTTCTGTCTTCGCCAGATTTTTTGAGTTATCTGGTCAACACGTTAAAGCTGAGCGTTTACGGAATGCTGTGGGGCTTTCCCATTCCGATCATCCTTGCATTTTTGCTGAATCGGATTGAGCGCACCGGCGTGAAGAAAAAGGTACAGCTTGCCTTGTACATGCCGAACTTTATTTCGGTAATTGTTCTCTGTGGTATTGTTCGGATCTTCCTGTCCGTCACAGGTCCCGTGAACCTGCTGTTCGGCTCCAAGATCAACTTTATGACAATGCCGCAGGCATGGCGTACCATCTACATCGCCAGCGGTATCTGGCAGGGCGCAGGCTGGGGCTCCATCATTTACACGGCAGCGCTTTCCAACGCCAGCACGGAACTGAAGGAGGCGGCGCGGATTGACGGCGCCAACATTTTCCAGCAGATCAAGGCTGTGGAGTGGCCGGCCATCAAGAGTACGGTGATCATCCAGTTTATCATGCAGGCGGGTAATATCATGAGCGTCGGATTTGAAAAAGCATACGCCCTGCAGACAGACTTAAACCTTTCTTCTTCAGAAATCATTTCCACCTATGTATACAAGAAAGGTCTTTTGGACGGCGATTACAGTTTCTCAACGGCGGTAGGCCTGTTCAATACCGTGATCAATGTGATCCTTCTGATCGCGGTGAATAAGATCGTCGCGAAAATGAATGATGGTCAGGGACTGTAAAGGAGGCATAACAATGGAAGAGAAAAAAAGGAAAAAGAAAAGTAAATTTGCCAGATATTCTTTACAGGACAAAGCGATGCTGCTGACCGGATTCATACTGCTGGGCCTGTTTGTGGTCGCGATCATCGTTCCCATGATCTACATTGTTCTGGCGTCCTTTATCGATCCGGTAACCTTGCAGAACAAGGGCATTACTTTTGATTTCAGCAAATGGACGCTGACGGCCTATGAGCGCGTGCTTTCCAATAAGCAGATCTGGGTGGGATTCAAAAACGCGGTGATCTATTCTGTGGTATTTACGGTAGTTTCCGTTATGGTGACCATGCTGGCAGCATATCCCATGTCCAGACCGGATTTCCGCGGCAGAAAGTTTTTTAACGTGATCTTTATGATCACCATGTTTTTCGGCGGCGGCTTGATCCCTACATACCTGCTGATCAGCAAACTGGATCTCTTAAACAGCATGTGGGCGCTCATCCTGCCCGGCGCCTTCAGCGTCTGGAACATGATCATTGCCAGAACCTATTATCAGGGCGTTCCCGGAGAACTGCGGGAGGCGGCCGACGTGGACGGAGCCAACGAACTGGTGTTTTTCTTCAAGATCCTGCTTCCGGTCTGTACGCCGATCATCGCGACCCTTGCACTGTGGCAGTTTGTTGGAATGTGGAACAGCTACTTCGACGCTATGATCTATCTGGACGACGCCGCGAAACAGCCTTTGCAGCTGGTGCTGCGCGCCATCCTGATTCAAAGCCAGCCGGAGCCGGGCATGATCTCGGATATGCAGAGCACGGCGCAGCGCGCGCAACTCGCAGAACTGTTGAAATACGCCACCATCATTATTTCCAGCCTTCCGCTGTTGGTGATGTATCCGTTCTTCCAGAAATATTTTGACAGCGGCATCATGGCAGGTTCGGTAAAAGGCTGATATAGACGTAAAAAATAATACGGCGGCCGGTTAAGGGCTGCTGATCATATAAGGAAGGAGAGACAAACAAATATGAAAAAAAGATTCTTGAAAAGAATGCTTGCGGCCGCTTTGTCTGCGGCGATGATCCTTTCTCTCGCGGCCTGCGGCAAAGATTCGGGCGTGGAACTGAGCGATGGGGAATTTCAGGAGGTTGACCCGGAAGAGTTAAAGTTTCCCCTTGCGGAGAAGACTACGCTGACCGGACTGATCAGTTATCCGGCCAGTACGGAGTCCGATCCCAATAAACGTACAATCTTTAAACGTCTTCAGGAGCAGACAAACGTAGAGATCAAGTGGACGGCGATTCAGGCAGACCAGTGGGGAGACAAGATCTCGTTGGCCATGGCCAATCTGGAAACACTGACTGATTTTGTTTTTACCGCAAACTTTTCCGACAATGACCTGCTCCGTTACGCGGATCAGGGCGTGATCATTCCGTTGGAGGAATATATTGACGCGTATATGCCAAATCTGAAAGCGGTATTTGACAAATATCCGGAATACAGGAAAATGAGCACAGACGCCGACGGACATATCTGGGCACTTCCATGGATCGAGCAGCTTGGCTCTGAAAAGGAAGCCATCCAGACGGTCAGCGAGATGGCCTTCATTAATAAAAAGTGGCTGGATTTCCTGAAACTGGACGTGCCGGAAACCATAGAAGACTTTGAAAATGTGCTGAAGGCGTTCAAGGATCATGCCGCGGAGCTACAGGAGGAATTCAATATTGACGGCAGCATTATTCCCATGTCTTGTATCGTAAATGACGGAAGTCAGGACATGGCCCTTCTGATCAATGGCTTCGGCGAGGGTTACGGAGACAACGATCAGGGAAGACACATTGCGGTTACCGATGATCTGAAGGTAATCTGCACCGCGACGCAGCAGGGGTACAAGGATGGCATCGCGTGGCTGCATTCTTTGTATAAAGAGGGTTTGCTTGATCCTGAAGCCTTTACACAGGAGTGGTCCACGTATGTTTCCAAAGGCAAGTCCGGACGCTACGGCGTATGCTTTAGCTGGGACGACGCGAATATCGTAGATGATTTTAACGGTTGGGTGCCCCTTCCGGCGCTGACGGCGGACACAAGAAACGTTACGCCGGAGAATGGCTCCTTTACAAGCGGCTATGACCGCGGACGCTGCGTAGTAACAGCGGTCTGCAAGGAGCCGGCCCTTACCTGTGCGTGGTTGGATCAGATGTATGATCCGTTCCAGTCGCCTCAGAACAACTGGGGTACCTACGGCGAAGACGATGATTTTGATATCTTTGAATTGAGTGAAAACGCTCAGGGCGAGAAGATGTTGAAGCATGCACCTCTTGGAGACGCCTCCCCTGTGGAAGTAAGAGAGGCAGAGAGTGTAAACGGTCCGCTGGCAGTTCTGGACGAATATTATGACGTATACGTTACCTGCCCGGACGACGCCCAGTACCGCCTTGACTGGATCAAGGAATACTACACGCCTGATATGCATACGAAATATGTATATCCCAACGTGTTTATGACACAGGAGGATACGGAGGAGCTTTCTAATCTGCAGACGGATATCACAAAGACCATCAACGCCACAAGGTCCGATTGGATCATGAACGGATTTACAGACGCGGATTGGGATGCTTATTTGCAAAGTCTGGATTCTTATAGATTAAACGATATGCTGGAGATCTTCCAGAAATATTTGGACGCTTATTACAAGGACTGACAGAAAGGTAAAAGGTGAGATATGACAAGCCAGGTATTGCGGGAAGCACGCAAATATGAAGAAGCTGCAGAGAAAACGATCGCAAGGGAAGACAGACCGGCTTTTCATTTATCAGCACGTGCAGGATGGATGAATGATCCCAACGGTTTTTCGTACTACGACGGCAAATATCACTTATTTTATCAATATCATCCTTATGACTGTCAATGGGGCCCCATGCATTGGGGCCACGCAGTCAGCGATGATCTGCTGCGCTGGGAGTATCTCCCGGCAGCCCTCGCGCCGGATGAGCTTTATGACAGGGACGGCTGCTTTTCGGGAAGTGCGCTGACGCTTCCCGATGGCAGGCATCTGCTGATGTACACCGGCGTTGTGAAGGAGCAGCAGTTAAACGGTACGGCACTGACAAATCAGATCCAATGCCTTGCGGCCGGAGACGGAACAGATTATAATAAATATGAGAAGAATCCGGTCATCACCGCAAAAGATCTGCCGGAGGGCAGCAGCGTGCATGATTTCCGGGACCCAAAAATGTGGCAGAAAGAGGACGGAACCTATCGCTGCGTGGTGGGAAACTGTACTTTGGATGGCGACGGACAGATCCTGTTGTTTGGCAGTGAGGACGGGTTCTCGTGGAGCTTCAGAAAGGTACTGATTTCCAATAACGACCGCTTCGGAAGAATGTGGGAGTGCCCGGATTTTTTCAGGCTTGGCGAGAAATGGGTGCTACTTACAAGCCCTCAGGATATGTTGCCTCAGGGATTTGAATATCATAATGGAAACGGCACCCTTTGTCTGATCGGAGAGTTTGACGAGGAAACGGAAGTTTTTCGGGAGCAACATGACCAGTCTATTGATTACGGCATTGATTTTTACGCGGCGCAGACACTGCTTGCGCCGGACGGACGCCGTATCATGGTCGGATGGATGCAAAACTGGGATACTTGTGATTTCAGATCTCAGAAAATCGCGTGGTTTGGTCAGATGAGTATTCCCCGCGAGTTATCGTTGGAAAACGGAAGGCTGTACCAGAGACCGCTGCGTGAACTGGAAACCCTGCGGTGGGGAAAAGTTGTGTATGAGGATCTTTCTTTTACCGGAAAGATCAGTTTGGACGGCGTGAAGGGCCGGATGGCAGATATCGAGCTTGTGATCCGTCCGGAAGAAGGAAAAGAGCTTTATCAGAAATTTGCAGTACGTTTTGCCCAGAACGACCGATTCCGGACCTCTCTCAGCTTTCATCCCAGAGATTCGATCCTGAAGATAGACAGAAAATTTTCGGGATCCAGACGAGCAATCATCCATCAGCGGCGCAGTCTGGTAAACAGCAAAGACGGATGCTTAAAGCTGCGGATCATTTTGGACCGCCTCAGCGCGGAGATTTTTGTAAACGACGGGGAACAGGTGCTGTCGGCAATCGTGTACACGGAGCAGGCGGCGGACGGTATTTCTTTTTATGCGGAAGGGAACGTACATATGGATGTGGTGAAGTATGATCTGGTCACGGATGCGTAAAAGAATACAGGATTTCTTATAAAGGAGATGGCTTGCAATGAAACGATACGATGTAACCGCTCTTGGAGAACTGCTGATCGATTTTACGGAGGATGGCGTAAGCCCTCAGGGGAATCCCCTCTATGAAGCGAATCCGGGTGGGGCACCCTGCAATGTCCTGTCTATGCTCGCGAAGCTTGGACGGAAAACAGCCTTTATCGGAAAGGTTGGCCGGGATATCTTCGGAAACCGTTTAAGAAGCGCGTTGGAAGAGGTCGGGATCGACACGGCAGGTCTGACTGTGGACGAGGATGTGAGGACGACTCTCGCTTTTGTGGAGACGATGCCAGACGGGGACCGCAATTTCTCCTTTTACAGAAATCCGGGCGCGGACATGATGCTGAAGGAGGAGGAAATCTCCAAGGACTTGCTGATCTATTCAGAAATCTTTCACTTCGGCACATTGTCCATGACTCATGACGGCGTGCGCGCGGCTACAAAAAAAGCCGTTGATATAGCGAAAAAAGCGGGAGCAGTGATTTCCTTTGATCCGAATCTGCGGCCTCCCCTCTGGAGATCATTGGAAGACGCGAAGGAGCAGGTATCCTACGGCTGTTCTCAATGCGATGTTCTGAAGATCTCCGATAATGAGATCCAGTGGTTTACCGGAGAAGAGGATTTTGACGCCGGCATCCAAAAGATAAAGAATCAATACAGGATTCCGCTGATTCTCCTTTCCATGGGAAAAAGCGGAAGCCGTGCTTATTATAAGGACCTTCTGGTGAAAGCACCTCCGTTTCTGCAAAAAAATACGATCGAGACAACCGGCGCGGGGGATACATTTGGCGGATGCTGCCTGCATTTTGTTTTAAAATACGGCCTTGATCATTTGGATGAGGAGAAATTAAAGCAGATGCTGACCTTCGCAAATGCGGCGGCTTCCATCGTTACAACAAGAAAAGGGGCTCTGCGGGTGATGCCATGTCCGGAGGAAATAGAGAGTCTGATAAAAGACAGACAGCCTTAAAGTGTTTTGCAGCATGGACAGAAAGCGGCGCCTGTTATCGGTATAAAAAGCTGATAACAGGCGTTTTTTTGCGGACAGTTGCTTTTTTTCCTGATAAAGAGTATGATAAGCAGGAGAAGCAAATTCTGCTGGGCCTTGGCGGCAGCGTTTTTACATGGGAGGCATTTGTGGCAGGTGCTTTGCTTAATTCAATCCCCGGCATCATTCTGCAGCTGATCCTGATCCCTGCCGTGATGGTTGCGCTGAACCGTACGGGATTTGTGAAATTTTACAGAGAAAACAGAAAGACGCAGACTTCCGATGCAGGCTGACATGGATAATATCGGGCAGACTGCGCAAGATAAAGATAGGATCGCGCCGCGGCCGGCGGGCGCGTCCGGCACCCATTCCAGACGTATGAAAGAAGGAGAATTTATGAAGGTCGCTTTTTTTGATACAAAAGAATATGATAAAAGATCCTTTGAAGCATATAATGGGAAAAATGATCTTGCGATTCAATTTTATGATACAAAGCTGTGCGAAGATACGGTGGAGCTTGCGAGAGGCTTTGATGCAGTCTGTGTATTTGTCAACGATGATGTGAATGCGGCTGTGGTCGAAAAGCTTTCTTCCTTCGGCGTGAGGTTGATTGCCCTGCGCTGCGCAGGCTACAACAACGTGGATCTTTCGGCCGCGT
>CANQQN010000010.1 GCA_947625995.1 uncultured Lachnospiraceae bacterium | reverse complement strand
TAATCCACGGAAATACTCTGCAGCCCGGGATAGACCGCCTTCACCGCAGCCGCTTCCTCTTTTGTGCCCGCCGCCGCGTATACAGGCGCCATGGCCTCGTACATTTCGGGCAGGAACTCCGAAAACGCTTGCAGAATGGCGGAAACCTTCCACACGAACACCCCGGAATTCCACAGATAACTGCCACAGGCGAGATATCGCTCTGCTGTTTCTCTGTCCGGTTTTTCCACAAACCGCTCCACCGCAAAGGCGCCTGCCGGACCGGTCTGCTCTCCGCAGGCAATGTATCCGTAGCCTGTTGCCGCATAGGTGGGCGCAATGCCTACCGTCACCAGCTTGCCGGTCTCCTCTGCCGCCCTTATGGCGCGGCTCATCACTTCCCTGTATTTCGGCCGGTCGCCGATATGGTGGTCCGCCGGGAATACGCACATAATCCCGTCGCCGTATTTCTTTTTCAGCACAAGGGCCGCATACAGGATACAGGGCGCCGTGTTGCGCCCCACAGGCTCCGTGAGCACCTGCTCTCCGGGCACCCCGGAAAGCAACTGCGCCTTCAGCGTGTCCGCCTGCTTTTCGTTTGTGACAATATAGGCGTTGCCGCGCGGTATCAGCGGCTCCATCCGCAATATGGTCTCATTGAGCATAATATCGTTGCCGCTTAAGTTTAAAAGCTGTTTCGGCCTTTCCTGTCTGGAAAGAGGCCAGAACCGGCTGCCGCCGCCGCCTGCCATAATCACTTCAAAAACATTCATATCGATCTCCATTCTGGAGCGTCCCGGCCTTCTCCACGAAAAACCGCGCTTCCATGCAATCTTCCGCTGTCCTTTGTCAGATACCGATCTCTTCTTTTTTCTGCTGCCGGAATGCTTCGTACTGCCCCATAATATAGTCGTATAGTTCCTTGGTAAAACGTTCTTCGCTGAAAGCCTCCGCATGGCTACGGATCACACCGGCGTCAAAGGTCATGGTCTCAAACTGTCTGACAGCGTTGATCAGGGCCTCCTTTGTCTGCTCATAAAAAAACACACCGGTCTGATCCTTCACTACGGTCTCCAACGCGCCTCCTTTGCCGAAGGCGATAACAGGCTTCCCGCAGGCCTGCGCCTCGATGGGGGTAATACCGAAATCCTCCTCTCCGGGGAACACAAAAGCCTTGCAGCTTTGCATATGGGCCAGCACCTGTTCGTCCTCCAAACGGCCCAGCATTTCCACGTTTGGGCCTGCTTTTGCGGCGATAGCGGCATATTCACTTCCGTCTCCGATGACCTTTAAGGGCAGGCCAAGCTCCGTAAAGGCGTCCACCACCAGATCGATGCGCTTATAGGGCACCAGTCTGGACACTGCCAGATAAAATTGGCCGCCGTCCTCGCTTTTCTGAAACATACTTGTGCGCACCGGAGGATAGATCACATAGGAATCCCGCCTGTAATGCTTGCGGATCCGCCGCGCCACGTTTTTGGAATTGGCAATGAACAGATCCACCCGGTCCGCGCTGAGCCTGTCCCAGATCCGGATCTTTTTCATCATACAGGAGATAAAAAACCGCGCCGGCCCATTCTTTTTATCCACGTATTCATGATAGAACTCCCAGCCGTAGCGCATAGGCGTATTGCAGTAACAGATATGCAGGGTGTCCGGCCCGGTGATCACACCCTTGGAACAGCAGGTGTTTGAGGAAATCACCAGATCGTAGCCTGTCAGATCAAACTGTTCAAAGGCTCTGGGCATAAAAGGAAGGTAATTTGTATATCTCTTTTTTGCAAAAGGCAATTTCTGAATAAAAGAGGTATGGATCTCCATCTTCCGGAAATCAGCCGGCATCCGGTCCGGATCGTATACCGTCGTATAGATGGGCGCGTCCGGAAACAGGCTGTGAAGAATACGGATGATGCTCTCCGCTCCGCCATAAACTGTCAGCCAGTCATGTACAATCGCAACTTTCATTTTCATCTCCATTCCGGAGCGTTTGGGCGACGGGCGATGAGAACCGCGGATACAGTTTCTCATTTGCCATCAATGGGATTTGAAACGCTCCATATTCCCATAATTTCCTATACAGCAAAAAGGTGCTGCAAAGGGACGGCCTGCTTTTTGAAGCTTTCCCGGACTTCAAAAACCGGCGGATCACTTTGCAACACTTTCAGCATTCCAGTCATGCATTTTTTTCGGAGACAGAATACAGGACCTCATCCTCATGCAAAAACATATCTATGATAAAGCGGGGCCGTTCCTTTGTCTCCAGATAAACCTTGCCGATATATTCCCCGATAACGCCAATACTGATCAACTGCAGGGCGCCGATGGCCCACACCGACACAATCAGGCTTGTCCAGCCTGCCACCGTATGGCCAAGGGCATGCTGTACAAGAAAATAGATCAACAGGATCACACTGACAAACAGCATCAGAAACCCAAGAGAAATGATCATGCGTATCGGCTTGATGCTCAGGGACGTGATCCCCTCAAAGGCAAAGGCCAGCATCTTCTTCAGGGGATACTTGCTCTCCCCCGCAAACCGTTCATTGCGCTCATAATATACAACATCGGACTTGTAGCCCACCATGGGCACAACGCCTCTCAAAAACAGATTTACTTCTTTAAATTCAAACAGCCCGTTTAAAGCGCGGTTGCTCAAAAGCCGGTAATCCGCATGATTGAACACCACGTCGGCGCCCATGAAGTTCATGACTTTATAAAAGGATTCCGCGGTAAACTTTTTAAAAAAGGTGTCCTTTTTGCGGGAACTGCGCACACCATACACCACTTCTGCCCCTGCTTCATACTTATCCAGAAATCCGTCGATGGCGTTGATGTCGTCCTGAAGGTCCGCATCCATGGAGATCACCGCATCCGCCCTGTCTTTCACGCTGTACAGTCCCGCCAGAAGGGCATTCTGATGCCCTCTGTTTCTGGAAAGCTTCACGCCTGAATACAGCCGGTCCTCCTGATGAAGGCCGCTGATCAGCTCCCAAGTGCGGTCCTTAGATCCGTCGTCTACAAATACAATATGGCTGTCCCTTGTGATCCTGCCTGCATCCATAAGTCCGCTCAGCTTTTCCTTCAGACGTTTGGACGTCTCCGGCAAAACAGCCTCCTCATTATAGCAGGGAATGACAATATACAATTTTACCATTTTATTCACCCAATCCGGTTTCTACTGTTTCCACAAGCGCCTTCAGCGCCTCCTGTTCATCTTCGCCTTCGCAGATAAATTCAATCTCGTCTCCGCACTTTACACATGCGCCCAGCACACTGAGCACACTTTTTGCATTCGCCGTGGTATCCCGGAATGTAAACGTAGTCAGTGCGTGATACTGCATCGCAACCTTGCACAAAATGCCTGCGGGGCGCAGATGCAGGCCTGTGGGATTTTTTACTTTCACTTTTTGACTTACCATATATGCCTATCCTCCAAATCTTATATTGTTACCTGACGGCAGAATGCGCCGTCTGCTTCCCCCAAGACAAAACCCTCTCTCATAAAGTATAGCATTTTTGCCTGAATTTAACAACCTTTTTTACATTGCGCCGCAGGCCACGGCCACGGCGATATCCGGCATCAGCCTTCCCCCGGATCTTGCTGCTTTCAGGTCCTGCGGTTACATGTCGGGTTCTCCCAGCAACGTAGACTCCAGCGTCACATCCACCCATGTGTTCCCGATGACCCTGACGTTTTCCGGCGTCACCACATCAAGATCCACCCGGTGCATACCTTCGGAGAGCCCGGTCAGATCCACGGAAACCTGAAGAGTATCCGCATTTACCCGATCCAGATTATCCGCCGTGCCGGTGAGCACCACGATCACTTCACTGACTTCTCCAAAACTGGCTCGCATGTTTTCAGGGGTATTCATAAGGTTAATATTGTCGGCCGGGATCACAAACTGGCGCTGCTCCAGCTGACGGATCTTTGCCGTCGCTTTTACTGTAGCGCTGCTGCCTTCGGCAATCCGCACATTCTCCGGAAGATACCCGGAAACGTCGATCTCCCGGACCACATCCTCGGAAGCGCCTTCGATATTCAGTTCCGTATCCGGTATCTCTATGGTTCCCACGGACTCAATGGAAGCCGATTCCCCCGCAATGGTAATGGTAGTGGGATCGCTGACGATATCCTCCAGATAATAGCCCTCCGCGCACTGTCCCACTGTTGCGAAGCGCAGGTCCACATTTTTTGTTTTCAGGAAGTTGACGGTGGTCATAACCTCCTGCTGGCTGACAACCAGCCGTTTGTCATCGATCCGCGAGCCGTCCTTATTGACCGCCTGTATGGTCCCTGCGGTTTTGGCGGTGGCGTTCCGGTTGTCCACGGAGACTGTCACCACCAGCTTGTGGATCTCATCCACCAGTCTGGCCGGTCCTGTCACCGTCACCAGATTTGGCGTCACTGACGTGTCGCCGACCACATACCCTTCCGCAGGATTCCCCGTCGTTTCCAGAGTCACCGGAAACTCTTTGCTTTTCGCTTCCTCAAGCTCCACGATCAGGTTGTTGTGGCTCAGACTCATAAGCTCGATATTCTTCGCGTTCTTCTTCGCGGAAACTTGGAGAGGAACCGTGTTCATCTGGGTAATGTTGTTAAAATCCGCCACTACCGTCAGATCAGAAGCTTCCATCTCCTGCAGGACAAGCCGCGGGGCGCTGACAGTCACGGTCACCGTGTCGGTATCATCCAACACTTCGTAGATCATTCCCGCATCGGTCACTGTCTCCGTGTTCTGTAAGGTGACGGGCACCGTGTACTGATCGGTCCTGACAGGATTGTTCACATTTACAACGATCAGCCATAGGATTACGGCAAAGAGGACCGCCGTCAGCTTCAAGCCTATGTTGTCAATCAGCAGTCTTTTCATGCTTTGCCCATCCTTTCCAGTTTTTCAGTTTTTTTCTGGGCTCCACCGTTTTATTCTGGACTCTCTGCAGCTGCTCCCGCAGATAGTCGGCGGAGATATTATGGGACAGCTTTCCTTCCTCCGCAACCGATACCGCGCCGGTTTCCTCCGATACGATAATGGTCAGGCAGTCGGTATTTTCGCTGACGCCCACGCCCGCCCGGTGGCGGGTACCCAGAGATTTGTTGAGAGAGGTACTGTCTGTCAGCGGCAGATAGCAGGTGGCCGCCGTGATCCGGTTGCCTCTCATCACCACAGCCCCGTCGTGAAGGGGTGTGTTGTGTTCAAAAATATTCAGAAGCAGCGGCGCCGAAACAATGGCGTCCACCGCAATACCTGTCTGTTCGTATTCTTTGAGAGATACATTCTGCTCAATGATGATCAGGGCTCCGGTCCTGTATTTCCCCATCTCGTAACAGGCGCGCACCAGTTCGTTGATGGTACGGTCGCTGAACCGCTCATGGGTATTTTTCACCGGCTCAAAGGGAAGCAGGGAGGTGAGAAAGCCCTTTTGCCCCAGACGCTCCAGCGCACGGCGAAGCTCCGGCTGAAACAATACGATCAGCGCGATGAGTCCTACATTTACGGTCCTCTCCACGATCCAAAGAATGGTGTTCATCTGCAGCACAAAGGCCACCATGATAAACAGGGCCACCGACAGGATCCCCTTCAGGAGCGTCCACGCCCTTGTCTCTTTGAACCACAGGATCACATGATACACCAGAAAGGACAGAATGATGATCTCCAGAATATCACTGAAGGTAATCTTGGGCAGAGATACCCAGTACAGATACTGTTCCACAAATGCTTTGATCCTGTCCATCAGCTATCCTCTCCTTTCCTTTGCCGTCAATCCTTCCCGGCGCCGCCGTCACGCGTTTTCCGGCGCATCCTCTCTGCCGGCAGTATCTTCAGCGCCGCCGGCCTCATCCTCATAACCGGTTTGTTCCTCTTCTTCGGAAAGCGCCGTCTGGACGTCCCTCTTTTTGTTGATGATGATTCTCTTTACGGATTTTTCTTTCGTCGCAATGGTCACCTTTGGAATGGCTTTCACATAATAATAATATTCATCATCCTCAAACTGTACCCTCTCTGTGCGGGTATAATCCACATTGAACGCGAAAAACCGCACCAGAAGGGCCAGCAGCACCGCAACGGCAACGCCCGCGATCAAAGACAGGATATCCACCGGCACCTCCAGAATATAGACACCGCTCAGCATGATCAGAACAGCGGCAACGCCGCCCGCCACAATGGCGATCAGCCACGCATAGTCCACGGAGAGCCGCCGAATAGCATATACAAGGATCACGGTGGCCACCAACGCGATCATCATCAAAAACATTTCCGGCCTGTTCAGGGAATGGGAAATGATGTACTGATACTTCTGGAACATATTTTCAATGTCCGAGCCGCTCATGGACGCCGCGTATACTTTCGCGTATTCGATCAGATAATACAGCATCGTGCCCAAAGCAATGGGGATCGAAGCGATGGGAGACGCCACCAGCCCCATGATGATAGGAACCGCAAAGGGGATCTTTAGGGCGCAGGCTACAGGCGTCAAGAGGATCACATAGCTGTAGGATGGCGCAAAGCGAAAATACAGCAGAAACAGCACCAGAAAGATCACCAGCATCACAAGGGCAAATTCCATGGACGCCGCGGACAGATGGGCGATCACAAGAGCCGCCGCGGCCAAAACCGTCACATTGGCCGGGAGAAACGCGCACAAAAGGGCAAGTATCAGAATGATCGCCGGATTCTGCAGCTTTGTCATGAATCCGATCTCACGGGTGATCAGGAAAAAAGAAACCAACGCCGCCACAAACCGGATCAATGGTTTGAAATATACCTCATAATTACTGTAAAAATTTTTCAGCCGTTCTTTATACTCCAGTAAAATCGTCATATTTTAACACTCCTCCTACAGGCGCCGTAAACCCTGCCTTGGCTTTTTCCTCTTCTTTATAGAATTTTTCCAGCGCTTTCAGCCCCTCCACATACTCCGCCATACTCAGCTTCGCCTGCCGGTATTTGTAGCTGTACGCAAAGTAGGCGATCACAAGGAACAATGCCAGCACAAGCAGGTAAATCCCCAAAATCTTAACTCCCAGCATAACCAGATTGATCTTGTGGATGTTTTTCATCAGATACTCAAACTTATAGAGCATCCACATGCCGAACAATAATATAAACGCAAGGGTGGTGGTGACCGCCACAAAGATCATATTCATAATGACATAGTCATTTTTGAAATACTTGGTAATGGTCAGCGACTTTTTCCCCGCACGTTCTTCATACGCAGTCAGCTTTGTCATTAATTTGATCCGTTCTACGTTGAGCAACTGCCTCACCGCCTTTTTGTCGTTCTGCAGCCTATTTTATAAGCATAAACTACCATTCTCATTATAGCAACAATATACACCCTGCGCAACCCCCATTTACAGATTGTTCCAGTAGTCCGCCCTTCCGGCGGCAATGGTAAGCCCGTATACCCGCTTCACGCCCGCTTCCTTCAAAACCCGGGCCACCGCGTCCATGGTGCTGCCGGTGGTAAAAATATCGTCGATCACAAGCACGCTTTCAAGATCATAGGCATTTTTCACGGCAAAGGCATCCCTGAGGTTTTTGCTGCGCTGCCCCGCCCCCAGCGCTTTCTGGGGCGCGGTTTTTTTCTTCCTATACACAAAATCCTTCACAAGGGGGATCCCCAGCGCCCGACTGATCTCCCGTCCAAAGCATTCCGCCTGATTATACCCCCTCTGCCGGGCTCTGGACTTATGAACAGGAACCGGGATCAGGGCGTCCACCTGCCAGTTCTCAATGCGCGCGCCGTACATCCGCAGCGCCTCTCTGCCGTAAAACGCCGCATATTCCCGTTTACTCCCGTACTTAAACCGGTACAGGGACTGTCTGACGGGGCCGGTATATTCCCACAACGCGATATTTCTGTCAAATACATAGGGGTATGTACTGCAGACGGGGCAAAGGGCTCCCTCTGTTTGCAGGGGTCTCCCGCACTTCATGCAGAAGGGCGGTACGATATAGGGAAGCTTTTGCCGGCAAGCGGAGCACGCGAGGGCATTGTCCTCACAGATCACTCGATTGCACAACGGACATGTGCGTGGAAACAGAACGGAAAGCAGCTTTTCCTTCCAGATCTCTTTTGTACGCCTTTGGCGGCTCAGGGCGCCTCCTTAAGTCGGGCGGAAAGGCCGCAGTAGCGTTTTTGTTCTTTTTCATTTTCGATCATCGCCTGTACGGTATGCCTGTCTCCCACAATGGTCACGCAGCGTTTTGCGCGGGTAACCGCCGTATACAGAAGATTGCGGTTGAACAGCATTCTCGGCCCGGACAAAAGCGGCATCACCACCGCCGGATATTCACTGCCTTGAGATTTATGGATGGTCACCGCATAGGCAAGCTCAAGTTCCTCTAAAAGCCTGAAGGGATATACCACCTCCCGGCACTCGTCAAACAACACCGTCATGGTCTCGTCAAGCGGATCGATCCGGGAAACAATGCCCATGTCTCCGTTAAAAACGCCCACGCCGTGGTCCACAAGAATGCCGAACCGGTTTCTGACCTCCCATTCCAGCTGGTAGTTGTTTTTGATCTGCATCACTTTGTCTCCCTGCCGGAACCGGCCGTCCCGGTATTCCTTTTCCTGTTTGTCCGGCGCCGGCGGATTCAGGCGGGCCTGCAGCATCGCATTCAGGTTCTCCACGCCCAAGACCCCTTTTCTCATGGGAGACAGCACCTGTATGTCAAAAGGCTTCGCGTCCACATAAGGGGGAAGCTTTTTCTCCACCAGATAGACCACCGCCTGTATGATCACCTCCGGATCCGTCCTCTGCAGGAAAAAGAAATCCCTGCTCTTATTGTCCAGCAGGATCTGCTGCCCACTGTTGATCCGGTGGGCGTTGGTAACAATATCGCTTTGGGCGGCCTGCCGGAATATATGGGTCAGCCTCACAACAGAAAACCGTCCGCAGGCGATCATATCCTTCAGCACCGTGCCGGGGCCAACGCTGGGCAGCTGGTTTTCGTCCCCTACAAGGATCAGCCTTGTGCCGGGAACCACCGCCCGCAAAAGGGCTTCCATCAGGAAAATATCCACCATCGACATCTCGTCTATGATGATCACATCCGCCTCCAGAGGATTGCCGTCGTCATGGCCGAACATAAGCCGGTCCTGTCCGTCACTGTCCGCGCTATAATTTTCCGCGGACAGTTCCAACATCCGGTGTATGGTTTTGGCCTCATAGCCCGTTGCTTCCGTCATACGCTTTGCCGCCCTGCCGGTAGGCGCCGCAAGAAGAAAATCCATTTTTTCTCTGATGAAATAGCGGATCATCATATTGATGGTAGTGGTCTTTCCGGTACCCGGCCCGCCGGTAAGTATGAAAACGCCCTTTTCGATGGCCTTTGCGACCGCCTCCTGCTGCAGCGGGTCCAGTTCCATGTCCTGTGCCGCCTCTTTTTTCAAAAAGGAGGCGATCTTCGTTTCATCCACAGGAAACGTGCAGTTTAATTCCGACAGCAATCTGGCAGCCGACAACTCCGTAAAATAAGCCCTTGCGTAGTACACATAAGGTTCTCCCCCATCCTCCTTGCAGATGATCTTCCGTTCAAGGAGCAGCGACATCATGGCATCCTCCAGCTGCTCCTCTCCGGCCTGCAAAAGCTCCTTCGCCCGTTCAAACAATATCTGCTTCGGCAGGCAGGTATGCCCTTCACCTGCTGCCTGCTGCAAAAGATAAGTCAGGCCGCAGCAAACGCGGAACCGGGAATCCGGCGCGATCCCCGCCCGCTTTGCGATCTCATCCGCGATCTTGAACCCTACGCCTGCAATATCCTCCGCCATTTTGTAAGGGTTCTCCCGGATCACCTCATAGAGGGCCTCCCCGTATCTCTGATAGATCTTCACGGCCAGATTAACGGAAATACCATATTGCTGCAGAAATAACATGGCACGCCGAAGCTCCCGCTGTTCTGCCAGCTGGTCGCCGATCTCTCTGGCTTTCCGCAGACTGATGCCGTGAACCTCCGCCAGACGCTCCGGTTCTTCCTCCAGTATGCGGTATGTATCCTCCTGAAACAGATCCACGATCCGCGCCGCAAGCGCCAGACCAACGCCCTTTATGGCACCTGATGACAGATACCGCTCCATGGCCGCCCGGTCCTTCGGTGCCTGCGGCACAAGCTCCGAGATCTTCAGTTGCATACCATACACCGGATGGCGCACATATGTCCCTTTTACCTGCGCATACTCTCCTTCGTGAATATAAGCGCCGTCTCCAAAACAAGTCACCTTGTCTTTTCCGCAGACCAGTTCCATCACCGTATATCCGTTTTCTTCATTCCGGAACAAGATTTTCTCTACATATCCTTCAATGCTTTCCACCCTGTACCTTCTTTCCTTTTCCGGTATCCTGAGACCGCAAAAAGAGGTATCCCCGAAACCGTTGGGACGCCTCTTCTTTCTTTTGTATATTATGCCTCTTTTTTGCTGCCGGTCGCCTGCTCCACATAAAGGCCCGCGCCGATGGCTACCGCCGTCAGCGGCTCCTCCGCCGTCAGCGTATTGATCCCTGTCCGTTCCTCGATGAGTTCCTCCAGACCACGCAGCAGCGCGCCGCCGCCCGTAAGCACGATTCCTCTGTCGGCAATGTCCGCCGTCAGTTCGGGGGGCGTCATCTCCAGCACATTGTGCACTGCTTCCACGATCTGTCCCGTGGCCTCCCGCAGCGCCTCGGCGATCTCCTCGTTGGTGACGGTCACTGTTTTCGGCAGGCCGGTCACCAGATTGCGCCCCTTCACATCCATGGTCAGGATCTCCTCGCCGCAGCGGGCGCACCCGATCCGGATCTTGATATCCTCCGCCGTGCGTTCCCCGATGAGCAGATTGTGCTTCTTTCTCATATACCGGACAATGGCTTCGTCAAAATCATCGCCGGCCACCTTCAGGGACATGCTGCATACGGTCCCGCCCACAGAGATCACCGCAATGTCAGAAGTACCGCCGCCGATATCCACAATCATATTGCCGTAGGGCTGGAATATATTGATCCCCGCGCCGATGGCTGCCGCAATGGGCTCCTCGATAATGGTTACTTCTCTGGCCCCCGCCAGATAAGTGGCGTCCTCCACCGCTTTGCGCTCCACCTCAGTCACCTGACTGGGCACGCAGACACTGATCTTCGGCTTGCGGAAGCTTCTCTTTCCCATGGCTTTTTTTATAAAATATTTCAGCATCTTTTCTGTGACGGAATAATCGGAGATCACGCCCTGCCGCAGAGGACGCACCGCCACGATATTGCCCGGCGTCCGTCCCAGCATCTGCCGGGCCTCCTCGCCAATGGCCCTGATCTTATTTGTATCTCTGTCAAATGCCACCACGCTGGGTTCCTTCAGGACAACTCCCTTGCCTTTCACATAAACCAGCACACTGGCCGTTCCCAGATCGATTCCAATATCCGTGGGCCCCATGTATGTTTCCCCTTTCTTTATACAATCTCTTTTTAAGCAAACCCTGCAATCCTATTCTGTCCACTCCCTGCAATTCCTATCCCAATAAAAGGAAAAAATCAATTTTTTAGGGCGATCGCCTCAATCTCCAACAGGACGTCCTTGGGAAGTCTGGCCACCTCCACACAGGAACGTGCGGGATAGTCTCCCTCAAAGAAGGAAGCGTAAATAGTATTGATCGTGGAAAAATCTTCCATATTTTTAATAAACACCGTAGTCTTTACTACCTTGTCCATACCGGAGCCTGCGTCCTCAAGCAGCGCCTTCAGATTGGCAAGCGCCTGCGTGGCCTGCGCGGACGTTCCCTCCGGAATCTCCCCTGTGGCGGGCACCACCGGAATGATCCCCGACGTATAAACCATGCCGTTTATCTCTATTGCCTGCGAGTAAGGGCCGATGGCCGCCGGCGCATTTTTTGTACTGATCACTTTTTTCATAGTCTCCTCCTCTATCCTTTTCCTTTCTGTTTCCATCCCGGCTCAGAGCTTTCGTATCCCGGTCGGAGTGATGCTGATCCTTCCCTGCTTCAAAAGCCTGCCCACAGCCCGTTTAAAGGCCGCTTTGCTAAGACCCGTCTCCCGCTCGATGATCCGGGGAGACGCTTTGTCATTGAAAGGCAGAACGCCGTCGTAAGCGTTTATGGTCTCAAGCACAAGCGCCGCGTCCTCATCCATCTGCAGATAAGCTTTCTCCCTGTGGCTCAGATTTAACTTCCCGTCCGGCCGCACAGAAGTGACTCTGCAGGAAACCCGCCTGCCGGGCTCCAATCCTCCGTGCACTTCCTTTTTGGGTATCAGGCCGGAATAACGGTCGTCTACGGCCACAAACATCCCAAAATTATCACTTTTGTCATAAACGACGCCTTCTACCCGGTCGCCCTCCCCATAGGGGGAATCCGTGCGCAGATACGGGTATACTTTCATGGTGGCGCACAGACGGCTGCTCTTGTCCAGATAAAGGGCCGCCAGACAGGTCTCTCCCTCCGCCACCCGGAAGGTCTGCTCATGAAACGGAAGCAGCAGATCCTTTTCCAGACCCCAGTCCAGAAAAGCGCCGATCTTTGTCACCTGCTTTACCGTAAGCCTCGCCGTCTCTCCAAGAGTCAAAAAGGGCGTATTCACGGTAGCGATCAGCCTGTCGTCGGAATCCCTGTACACGAACACATCCAGCGCGTCTCCCACCTTTGCCTCCTTTGGAACCTGCTTTCTGGGAAGCAATACCTTATAGTCCTTATTTTCTTCATCGGCCAGATAAACGCCAAACGTGGTCTCTGAAACGATGGTAAGTGATTGTCGTACTCCGATCTGTATCATCCTTGTTCCTTTCGTCCGTCCGTAAATACAGCCGCCGGGCTTACGCGCCGAAAGACAGTTCCACCACCGCGTAAGGCGCGCCGTCTTTGCTGTCAAGCTCCACCTGCAGGCAGTCCGCGTCCAAAGCCACCCGGGGATATACCGTATCCCCCAGCACCGCAGGTTTTTTGTACTGTACCCGGATCTTGGAGATCTTTTTCTTTTCTCTCATAAATTCCATGGCCATCTGCACATACTGCCCGTTGTTTACATGGTGATTGGTATCCAGATGACTCCGCTGGATCACCATGGGCTCCGCCTGACGGGCGTCCGCGTCCTCTGCCAGCTTCATCTTTCTGGGGGCGTCCTCCATGGGCAGAGGGTCGTCCAGCCCATAACCCCCGGCCAGTTCTTCAAAGATCCGCACCGGCCTTCCGGTATCCGTATTCACCAGCACCCAGAGGCTGTTGGCTCTCGCAAGACAATTTCCTTCTTCATCGCTGATCAGAAAATTCCTGTAACCGTAGAACCCCTCAAACCTGTAGGGCCATGTCTGTACGTCGATCTTTTCCATAAATACCGGCATCCTGACGATCTCGATATACCAGCCGGAAATCACCCACGCGCAGTTGTGCCGGGTCAGAAAATCAATTCCGATGTGCTTTTCCTCCGCCTGAAAAGAACAACTGTCCTGAAGGTAGTTGATCAGGCTGCCGACCGTCAGGCAGGCATTTTCATCCACCTCGCTGTAGCGCACTTTCGTATGCCAATGATACATGTATTCGCCTCCAATATGTAAAATACCCTGATATGAAGAAAAAAGCTACCAAAAATGCGTTGGTAGCTTAAAAGCTGGCCCACAAGGATTCGAACCTTGAAATGACGGAGTCAGAGTCCGTTGCCTTACCATTTGGCGATGGGCCATTAGTGGAACAGGTTGTATTATATAATATCTTTTTTGAAAGTGCAAGCCCTTTTCAGGAATTTTTTTCTTTTTTTAAAAGATTTTTCCCACCACCGGTATTTTCGATAAAAGGAACGTTATCCCCATGGAACAGAAGAAGATCGCCGCCGACAGGACCGGGACCGAAAGCAGCCCCGGAAAGGAAAATGTGGAGATCCCTCTATCCCAGAGCAAAAAGAGGACCAGCATGTGTACGCCGTAAATGCCAAGGGAACAGCCGGACGCCGCCTTCACAAAGCCGGACAGCCTCCCCGGTCTTGCAGCCGCGGACTGCACGAACAGAAACACCGCCGCGCTCCAGAAAGCGATGCCCGGGAAGAAATACCCGAACCAGTTTTCTATGCAGGCATTTTCCCTGACGCAGACAACGCAGGTGATGACGATGGACGTAAGCACGCCCACCACGCCAAGGGCATAGACCGCCTTTCTTTTTATTCCCTCCGGAGGATAGCTGTGCAGATAATGTCCAAGGATAAAATAGCCCAGATAGCCACCGGTCATGGTAACGCCCAGCTTCGCCGCGTTGACATACGCATACTGGAGCACAGGGATCCCGGAAAGGGCAGGCGCCACGCACCGCAGAACAAACCACAGGATCAGAAAATATTCCAGATGCTTCTTTTCGGCATGGTCGGTAAATACCTTTACCGGCGGAAGGGCCAGATAAAGGGCGATCATGGTGTAAAGAAACCAGAAATGTACCTGCGTGTCTCCTTTTATGATGTTTTTTACCGCCTGCAGGACCATAGCCGGCGCAGACAGGTCTCCCCCTTCGCCACGCACTGCCAGATGATACATCTGATAAACAAAACTCCACAGGACAAGGAATATCACAAGCCGCAGGATATTATGGCAGAATAGCCGTTTGCCGCTCACATGTCTGCTTTTTTCCAGAAACAGCGCTCCGGAGATCATAAAAAACACCGGAACACAGAACTTCATCAATCCTCCGTAGACCGTAAATACGATCCAGTCCGTGGAGCCGATAAAGCCGTACCAGTTGTTGGTGGCCACATGGAGCGCCACCACCGCAAAGGCTGCCATGGCGCGCAGTACTTCTATATAGTAAATACGTTCTGTTTTTTTCCCGTCCAAACCCTTTCCTCCATCCGCCGGAATATAGTTATCATAGCATGGACAAAGGATTTGCGCAAGAAAATTCCGGCCCCGCAGTCCCAAAAGAGCCCCTGCGGGATGACCCGCAAGAGCTCTCTGGGGTAAAATGTATGTAAATAAAAGGGATAGCGATGTTTTTCCCTTGGGAAAAACCGTTAAATAGGATTTTTCACACCATCGGGAAACCGAAGGTTTTCTATTTAGAAGTGGTCGTCATCTTCGCCTTTCAGCTGGAGCGCTTCCACGCCTTCTTCACCGGTACGCACCTTGACCACATTCTCGATGTCGGACACAAAGATCTTGCCGTCGCCGATCTGGCCTGTATACAGCGCTGTCTTTGCCGCGTCGATCACCGCGCGCACGGGAACCTTGCTGACCACCACGTCGATCTGGATCTTAGGCAGGAGCACCATATCGATGGCAACACCACGGTAAAGCTTTGCATTGCCCTTCTGCTGGCCGCATCCAAGTACCTGCGTCACAGTCAGTCCGGTAACGCCGATATTGCTCAGAGCCTCCTTCAGTTCCTCAAATCTGGTCTGCTTGCAGATAATGGTCACCTTGGTCATCTTGCCGCTTTCGGGTTTTGCTCCGATGTCTGCGCTGCCCACTACCTGTACGGGAACCGCCGCGTCAACAGGTACTGCCGATGCAGCCGGGGTAGCGGAAGGTGCGCTTGGCACAGCCGTATACAATCCGTTTACGGTAGGCACCACCTGCATGAAATCGGAATACGCGCTGGAAAGCCCATGCTCCGTGCTGTCCAGACCCTGTGTCTCCTCCTCCTTGGAAACACGGAGGCCAACGGTGTGCTTGATGATCTGAAATACAACGATCATGGTCACCGTTACCCACGCGATGACACAGACAACGCCAAGCAGCTGGATGCCGAAGCCTTTAAAACCGCCGCCAAGCAGCAGGCCCTTCCAGCCTGTTCCCGCGCCGTCGGAAAGAAGACCGGTGAGCAGGGTTCCTACAGCGCCGCACATGCCATGGACGCCTACGGCGCCTACGGGATCGTCCACCTTCACAACTTTATCAATAAACTCAATACCGAATACTACTACAAAGCCTGCCACAATACCGATGATAGCCGCCGATAAGGGGGAAACCGTGTCGCAGCCTGCGGTGATCGCCACCAGACCTGCCAGTGTGCCGTTCAGCGTCATGGAAACATCCGGCTTTTTGTAGCGGATCCATGTGATGATCATCACCGCGCAGGTGGCAACTGCCGCCGCAAGGTTGGTGGTCACGAAGATCTTACCTGCGGATACAATGGCTTCGCCCTCCATAGACACGGTGGAGCAGCCGTTGAACCCGAACCAGCAGAACCAGAGGATAAACACGCCCAACGCGCCCAGCGTTAAGCTGTGGCCGGGAATGGCCTTCGGCTTGCCGCTCTTGGAATACTTCCCGATACGGGGGCCAAGGATCCACGCGCCGATGAAAGCCGCAACGCCGCCTACCATATGCACTGCGGTAGAACCTGCGAAATCATGGAAGCCAAGCTGGGAAAGCCAGCCGCCGCCCCAGATCCAGTGACCGGAGATCGGATAGATCACCAGACTGATGATCAGGCTGTAAAGACAGTAAGCGGAAAATTTGGTACGCTCCGCCATAGCGCCGGAAACGATGGTAGCCGCCGTAGCGCAGAATACTGTCTGGAAGATCAGAAACGCAAAGAACGGAACTCCATCCGGCAGCATGCCGTTTCCGTAATTTGCTTCAGAAGCAATGCCTCCGATGGAACCGATGATCGGATTGTCGCCGCCGAACATGAGCCCGAATCCTACGAGCCAGAAAACCGGCGTGCCGATACAAAAGTCCATCAGATTTTTCATGATAATGTTACCTGCGTTCTTTGCTCTGGTAAAGCCTGTCTCTACCATCGCAAAGCCTGCCTGCATAAAAAATACCATTGCGGCGCCAAGGAGCACCCATATCGTATTTACTGCAGAAAATTCCATAACATCTCCTCCATTCTTTTGAGACAAAAAAAGACGCCACGGGCAACTGCCCATGACGTCTTCGTCTCTTGGTATACGTTCATTATAGACCTATTTTATGGAATGTCAATAGCCAAAATTCGTTTTGTTGCTTTTGCATGCCGCCGGTATTTTTCGCGGGATTTTTTTGTAAAAAATTACAATATGTCCTCCGGCATTCCAAACAGCGCGCCTGTCAGAGAAGATGTACCGGAAGCTCGCTGTAAATATGGGAGACCTGTGTGTAAGCCTTCTCGGCGGACGGCCCTGCCGCAGGAACGGCTGCCTGCTTCGGCGCGTTCTTGGAGCCCGGTTTCCTGCCCCGCTTTTTGGCAGGCGCGGCGGTTTCCTTCTCCGCTTTCAAAGGCTCCGCTGCTTTTTTGGCTGCCGCCGGTTTCTTTGTCCCGGACTTTTTCGCCGTCGTCTTTTTTGCCACGGGCTTTTTCGCCGTCGTCTTCTTTGCCGCCGTTCTCTTTGCAGGCGCTTTCTTTTCTTCCTCCTGCGAAGCAGGCTTCTCTGCCTCCACCACTGCGGCGGCAGTCTCTGTTTTTCCGGCGTCGCTCTTTTCTTCCGCCGTCTTCTCCTCCGCGAACTTCATTTTGTCCTCGGTTTCCTCCTTCAACGCACGGGTTGCCCGCTGAATACTTCCTTTTCCTACTGCCATAATGCATCTACCTCCCTTGTCAGACTCATGTACTCCTTGGCGCTCCGGCTGCTCTTTTTGTAAGCGATCACCGGCCTGCTGTCATCCTGCGCCCATTCGATGGCGCTGTCCACCCGGATATAGGTGTCAAACACAGGCACCTCGCTCATCTCACGCAGCGTCTGAACCGTCTGTTTGAAATAATTTTTTCTTGTGTCTACCTTGGTGATGGCAACGCCCAAAAGCTGCAGCTGGGGCGTCATCTCCTTCACTTCATCTAAAAATTCAAACATGTTGGCAAGTCCGAACAGCCCCCATGGGCTGGCCTCCACAGGTATGATCACCCCGTCCGCGGCGCAGAGGATATTGATGACCCACCCGCCCAGCGTAGGCGGCGCGTCAATGAGAATATAGTCATAAACGCCTGATTCCTTCACCGGTTTCAGCGCCTTTTTCAGAATGAATTCTCTCTGCCACTTTGTGAAGAGTTCATATTCGATACCGCTCATCAGCGTGGAGGAAGGAACCAGATCCAGCCCTTCATACGGCGTATGTACGATATAGCCTGTAAGCTCCTCCTGTTTTTTCATTGCCATGTACAGGTTTTTTTCGCTCCGGGCCATTGCAAGCACTTCCTCCTCCGGAAAAAGGGACAGCGACAGATTCAACTGCATATCTCCGTCGATCAGGAGTACCTTTTTCCCAAGTCCGGCAAGCCCGTATCCCACATTGGAGCAGGTGGTGGTCTTGCCGCTTCCGCCCTTGTTGTTGGCAAAGCACAGAACCTTTGTCTTTTTCATGTGATCCACACTACTTTCCGTAAAATCAAACATATGCAACATCATTATAAAAGAAGAGACTGCCAAAAGCAACCTCTTCCTTTGTTTTTCATGTGAAATTACTGTTTTTATCTTCCATTCACGATGGCTTCCAGAATCATCAGAGAATCAACGCTGTCGATCCGGCCGTCTCCGTTCATGTCCGCACAGTCCCGGGAATTTCCTTCCAGATCAATCAACCCCACCACATGCTTCAGCACGCAGAGACTATCGTTGGCAGTCAAATATCCGTCTTCATCCACATCTCCGGCCTGACCGCCCGCTCCGTTGGCCCCCGCAAAGGACGCAACCTCATAGGTCTCTTCCGATACGCTGTTCCAAAAATAACTATAGCTCTTTCTGCGGGTATCTACATGCACCCAGCTGGTATAAAGCCCGATGCCCTTGACTCCGATGCTCTCCGCATAGGCCGCAACCTCCCGGGGCGTATGGCCGCTGACCTTGATATCCGCCGCCATGCCGTACATATGGTAAGAATTGCTTGCGCCGCCCACAGCCGCAGCATCGGCTCACGAAAGGGCAGGATGGCGGCGGGCAGCGCCACCGAGAACACGCACAGCATCAAAAAGCAGTTGGCCAGAATGC
>CANQQN010000009.1 GCA_947625995.1 uncultured Lachnospiraceae bacterium | reverse complement strand
CCTTCGGAACCGGAGTCGCCGGAGCCCTCGGAACTACCGGAACCTTCAGAGCCGGAGCCTTCGGAACCGGAGTCGCCGGAACCCTCGGAACTGCCGGAGCCTTCAGAACTGCCGGAGCCTTCGGAACCTTCGGAGCCCTCGGAATCTTCAGAACTGCCGGAGTCTTCGGAATCGCCGGAGTCTTCGGAATCGTCGGAACTGTCGGAATAATCGTAATCGGAATAATCCGGCTCTTCATAATCGTAATCGGGATGGCTGGATCCCTCGTTATCGTCGTCGGTATAATCGTCGGAAGAACTGCTTTCGCTGGAATAATCTTCCTTCTGATAAGGATCGATAGACTGGGAGCCATCTCTGGAGATCCCTAATTTCTCGTCAATGTGGTTGGAGATCTCATACACAAGGTCGGAAGGCTGGTAATTCTTGATCCCGTACAGGTATTCGTGAAGGGCGGTCACGTTGGCGGCCAGATCGTCGGGGAATACATAAGAGGGATCGTCCCGCTTGTTGAAGGGGAAACCGGACTGGCCGTCCTCCTCGTCGATGTTATATTTTCTCACAGAGTTGACCAGAGAAAGCATCTGCTTGGCGGTCAGGTCCGTGCGCACCTGAGGCGCCACCAGTTCTGCAAGACTGATCAGCGTATCGATGTTCGCGGCCTGCGCTTTCTTTGCTGCCAGCATCATTACCGTACGCTGTCTTTCTGTACGTTTGTAATCGTTTCCCAGCGTATGGCGGATACGGCCGTAGGCGGTGGCCTGTGTGCCGTCCAGCAGATACACGCCGGGCTCCACAATGTGTTCGGAAGTAGAGCCGGTGATCTGGTTGATCTCGTCGATATATTGGTTGATGTCCTTGCATTCCGCTTGGGTAAGTTCGATCTCCACCCCGCCCAGCGCGTTGATCACATTGGCCACAATACCAAAGTTTACGGAGACAAAGTTGTCGATCTCAATATCCAGATTCCGCTCCAGCATATCAATGGAGAAATAAGGCCCCGCATCCTTGGATTCGTCTCCGGGCACCTTGTTGGCGGAGCCGTAGAAGTAGGCGTGGGTCGCCTTGTCGTAAATATATTCCCCGGTCTCATAGTAATTTTTCCGACGCATCTGCATATAGGTATCGCGGTATACGGAGAGCAGCTTCACGTCGCCGGTGCCCCGGTTGATACTGATCAGCATGATACAGTCGGAACGTTTGTCGCCATAGTCGCTTGTGTTCATGGAAGTGAGGGAATTGGCGTCTCTGGAATCCAGACCGAAGAGTACGATATTCCAGAAGCCGGTGTCTTTTTCCTCCTTCTCCGGTTCCCCGGAAGGGGTTGGATTGTCCACATCGATATCTTTGAGGATAGTCTTCAGTTTGGAAATCCGCGGGTAGGCGTAGGCAAAAATGCCTACACAGGCAATGCACAGAACGATCAGCGCAATGTTGATACCCAGTTTTAGTTTTTTCTTGTTCATTTTTATCACTCCAGTTTAATATGCGTTTTTATTGATAAAGCCTTTGAAAACAGTGAGAAACAGGATCTTGAAATCAAAACCGAGAGTCCAGTTTTCAATATAATACAGGTCGTAATCGATCCGCCGCTTGATAGAGGTGTCTCCCCGGTAGCCGTTAACCTGTGCCCAGCCTGTAAGACCGGGGCGTACCTGATGCTTGATCATGTAGCGGGGGATCTCCTCCCGGAATTTCTCCACAAAATAGGGACGCTCGGGACGAGGACCCACAAGGCTCATATCGCCCTTGATCACGTTGAAAAGCTGCGGAAGCTCGTCCAGACTTGTCTGCCGGATAAATCTGCCGAAGCCTGTGACCCGGGGGTCGTCTTTTGTGGTCCACGCCTTTTTTTCGGAATTTTCCGGCTGTACGTCCATGGAGCGGAATTTGTACATCCAGAAGGTCCTGTTGTGCTGCCCTACCCGTTCCTGCTTAAAGATCAGGGGACCGGGGGAGGTCAGTTTGATAAGAAGGCAGATCAGCAGCATGACAGGCGAAAACAGGATGATCAGGAGAAAGGCGCCCACAAGGTCAAAGGCCCGCTTGACGATACTGTTAAAATTCTCCGAAAGAGGCACATGCCTGATATTGACTACCGGAAGCCCCAGAAGATCCTCCGTATAAGGCTTTGTGGGAATGATGTTGTTGTAATCCGGGATAAATTTGGTGTGTACGCCGGATTTTTCGCACATGTCCACGATCTGTTCAAGCTTGTAGTATTCGGTAAGGCTTAAGGTAATGGCGATCTCGTCCAGTTTGTTTTCGGGAAGGATCACAAGCAGGTTTTCGATCCGGCCAAGGACCTTGATGCCTTTGTAGGTGGTGCCGTGCGCCACGTTGTCGTCCAGAATGCCCCGCACGATGTACCCCCACTGGGGATTGGCGAGGATCCTGTCGATGTAAGCCTCCGCGGCCCGGGAGTATCCCACCAGAAGAATGTGCTTCAGGTTGAAGCCCTGACTGCGGATGCGGTTCAGGAAGTACCGAACGGCAAAACGGAACAGGCATTCAAAGCACACGTTCAGGCAGAAAAACACGAAGAGCATCTCACGGGAGAAGGAAGGCTCGTTGATCAGATATAGAATAAGGGTGAAGGTCAGGAGACCTACGCCGTTGGCCTTGATAATATTGCCAAGCTCATATCTTCTGCCGGACAGCCGTTTGGGCGTGTATAAATGGAAAAAATAATACAGAAGCAGATATGCAGGCAAAATAAAGACCAGTGCGGTCATGTATGTCCTTGACGGGAGCGCCTCGCCCTCTGTGGAGAGAAACCCGCTGCGGAATTTGATATACCAAGCTGATATATAGGAAAGAACAATGACAAACGCGTCGATCACGATCTGCAACCGGTTTAAGCGTTTTTGATTATCCTTAATCAAACAGATCACCTTTTTCTATATTGAAAGCGGCGCTTAAAAAATGTGCCGCGCAGGTATTCAAGAAATTTATACCAAAATATATAATACATGAAAAGTGCCGAAAGTACAATGATTTTTTTGTGAACTTTCCGGTGGGGCCATATTTATTTTTGTAATATATTCAGGTGGGTTTTTAACATTTCAAAAAATGGAAAAAAACAAATTTTATTAATTTTTTTTACACAGATTCTACACATTTCGTTGTTAGACTGTGCTCAGTTAGAAACGAAAGGAGCCATTGATATGTTTGATGACAACAAGGACGAAAATAAAGCAATGGGAGCAATGAACGAAGATGATTATACGGAGCTTGTCCCTTCTGAGGAGACGCCCGTTCAGGAAATTGTGGAGGAATCCTCTCTGCAGTCGGCTGTAGAAGAAGAACAGCCGGAAAGTGATGTTCAGGATTCGGTCCGGTATGACGCGGAAAGCGCCGGCCGTACTGCCGGCGACAGCCAAAACGGCGCGGCGGAGGAAATCAATTGGACCCGGCCCCAGAACTACTACCAACAGGAGAAAACAGAAAGATATGCCTCCTATGAGTTTTCCGGTGAAGAAACTGCGGAGAAGCCGGTCAAGAAGAAAAAAGGCGTTTTCGGCACGGTTGTAAAAGCGGCAGCGGCAGGACTTGCCTTTGGTCTGCTGGCTTATGGCGGCTTCGCCCTGCTGAATCATTTCGCGGGGCCACTGGTGGTCAAGGAAAAGGTAAACAGCGCTACGCCGGTGGTCAATACTACGACCACCGCCGGAGGATCCGGAAATGTTACCAACGCTTCGGCCCGGGTGTACGATGTGTCGGACGTGACCGAGGCAGTGATGCCTTCGGTAGTGGCGATCGTAAGCAAGGGCACCACCCAGATCCCTACCTTCTGGGGTACCCAGTCTCAGGATTTCCAGAGCAGCGGCTCTGGCGTGATCGTGGGGAGCAACGATGAGGAACTGCTCATCGCCACCAACAACCATGTGATCACTGACGCGGAATCGCTGGAGATCACCTTCGCGGACGATACGAAGGCAGACGCCGTGGTAAAAGGCAAGAGCTCCGAGATGGATCTGGCGGTAGTGGCGGTGAAATTAAGCGATCTGGATGAGGACACCATGGACAGCATCAAGATCGCCACGCTGGGAGATTCCACAGCGGTGAAGGTGGGAGAACCCGCCATCGCCATCGGTAACGCGCTGGGCTACGGGCAGTCCGTTACCTTCGGCGTGATCAGCGCTCTGGACCGCGAAGTGACGGTGCAGACGGATTCCACCTACGGCTTCGGAAATTCCGAGACCATTACCAGCAAGCTGATCCAGACAGACGCGGCTATCAACCCCGGCAACAGCGGCGGCGCCCTGTTCAATATTAACGGGGAAGTGATCGGCATCAACTCCGTAAAGTACGCTTCCTCTGAGGTCGAGGGTATGGGATACGCCATTCCCATCACGGCGGCCCAGCCTATTCTGGACGAACTGATGAACAGAAAGACCAAGGAAAAGGTGGATGAGTCCAAGAGCGCTTACATGGGAATCGTAGGCGCGGAGGTTACAAGCGATGCCCAGTCTATTTACGGGATGCCCAAGGGCGCGTACGTTGTCTCCGTAGAAGAGGATTCCGCCGCGGAGAAGGCGGGGATCAAGAAGGGCGATATCATCGTAAAATTTGACGACACAACGATCGCTTCCTTTGAGGATCTGCAGGAGGAACTGCAGTATTATGCGTCGGGAGACGCCGTAGATCTGGTAGTTGCAAGGAGTGATTCCGGAGAATATGTAGAGCAGACGCTGCATATCACGCTGGATAAGCGTCCGGAAAATGATTAAGCTCATAGAGTTCATTTTATATAATTTCATTTCTTCCTTAGATAAGGGGCAGCTTTCGGGCTGCCTCTTTTTTTGTGCAATAGGAAAATGCGCGAACCAAGAGAATGGATGGCGAAGTGTCGCCGCCGGACAACGCTTTTTTACCTGCGGATCCCGCAAAAGGACTCTTGATTATTTGATTCAGGTTTGGTATCATTACCTTAATTTATTCAGAAGGAAAGGATATGAATACGATGATTTCGGATAAAATGCTGAATATGGTGAAAAACAGTTCCGCTATCCGCGCGATGTTCGAGGAAGGCGCGAAGATGGCCGCCCGGTACGGCGCGGACAATGTGTATGACTTTAGTCTGGGCAATCCCAATGTTGCCGCCCCCGCGCAGGTGAAGGACGCGATTCTGGATCTGGTTGAAAAAGAAGATCCGGTGCGTCTCCACGGCTATATGAACAATGCCGGCTTCGAGGAAGTGCGGGAGGCCATTGCGCAGTCCTTAAACGGCAGATTCGGCACAAAGTTCACCCAGAAAAACATTCTGATGACCGTGGGAGCGGCAGGCGGTCTGAACGTGATCTTAAAAACCTTGCTGAATCCCGGCGATGAGGTGATTACGTTTTCTCCCTATTTCGGAGAGTACAGAAGCTATGTTGACAACTTTGAAGGAAAGCTGGTGGAGATCTCTCCCGATACAGAGACCTTTCAGCCCAATCTGGAAGAGCTTCGCCAAAAGATCACGCCAAAGACAAAAGCGCTGATCGTCAACACGCCCAATAATCCTACCGGCGTGGTTTATTCGGAAGAAACTGTCAAAAAGCTTGCGCAGATCCTCAATGAGAAGCAGCGGGAGCTTGGCACGGCCATCTATCTGATCTCCGACGAGCCTTACAGGGAACTGGTGTACGACGGGGTAGAGGTTCCCTATCTGCCCAACTATTATGACAATACTATTGTCGGTTATTCCTACAGTAAATCCCTGTCCCTGCCCGGTGAGCGCATCGGTTATCTGGTGATGCCGGACACCCTGACGGACGCGGATACTATCATTTCCGCCGCAGGCGTGGCAAACCGTATTTTGGGATTTGTGAACGCGCCGGGTCTGCAGCAGCTTGCAGTGGCAAGATGTCTGGACGCGAGGACCGATGTGGAATATTATAACCGCAACAGAAAGCTTCTGTATGAGACCCTCACAGGACTGGGCTTTTCCTGTATCAAACCGGAGGGCGCGTTCTATCTGTTTGTGAAATCTCCCATTGCGGATGAAAAGGCGTTTTGTGAAAAGGCAAAAGAATATCATCTGCTGATCGTTCCCGGCAGTTCCTTCGGCTGCCCCGGATTTGTGCGGTTGGCGTACTGCGTGAAATATGAAACGATACAGCGCTCGATCCCCGCATTTGAAAAACTGGCGGCGGATTACTTCGGAGGAAAGCATTGATGAGGGGCTGGGAAGCCAATGTAAGAGCGGTGACGCCCTATACGCCGGGAGAACAGCCCAAGCTTTCCCATGTGGTGAAGCTCAATACCAATGAAAATCCGTATCCCCCTTCTCCGCTGGTGGCCCAAAAGCTTAAAAGCTTTGATCCGGATACGCTGCGGCTGTATCCGGACCCGGCTATGAGCAGTCTGGTACAGGGGCTGGCGGACCGTTACGGCGTAGATCGAGAGCAGGTGTTTGTGGGCGTAGGTTCTGACGACGTGCTTTCCATGGCTTTTCTTGCGTTCTTCAACAGCGGGAGGCCGGTGTTGTTTCCCGACATCACTTATTCCTTCTACGACGTGTGGGCGGAAGTATATGGGATACCCTATGAGCAGATTCCCCTTGACAGGCAGTTCGGCATTGTGAAGGAGGATTACCGCCGGGAAAACGGCGGCGTGGTCTTTCCAAATCCCAACGCGCCTACGGGGGCGGCGCTGGCGCTCTCGGAGATAGAGGATATCCTGTGTCACAACCGGGACGTGGTGGTGATCGTGGATGAGGCTTACGTGGACTTTGGGACGGCCTCCGCGATTCCTCTGGTGGAGAAGTATGACAATCTTCTGGTGGTGCAGACCTTTTCAAAATCCCGCTCCATGGCGGGTCTGCGGGTGGGATTTGCCGTAGGCAGCAAAAAGCTGATCGGATATCTCTACGGCGTGCGCAATTCCGTCAATTCCTACACCATGAACCGGTTTGCCTTGGAGCTTGGCGCCTGCGCCCTGAAGGACGAAGCGTATTTCCGGAAGACCTGCCAAAAGATCGTGAATACCCGGGAGCGGGTCAAAAAGGAGCTTGCGGCGCTGGGCTTTGTCTTTCCCGATTCTAAGGCGAACTTTATTTTTGCCTCCCACCCGGCATATGATGCAAAGAAGCTTTTTGAGGCTCTCCGGCAGCAGCATATTTTTGTGCGGTATTTTGAGAAGCCCCGGATCAGCAGCTACCTGCGCATTACCGTGGGAACGGATGAACAGATGGATATCCTGCTTGCGTTTTTGAAAAAATATATGAAAAAGGAGACGCCTGATGGAAGGTTTAGTTAAATGGCTATTGGATCTTTTGCAGGGGATCAATCCCCTTGTGATCGTTATCATCATTTCCCTGCTGCCTATTTTGGAACTGAGAGGGGGGCTGGTGGCCGCGACTCTTTTGAAGGTGCCGTTCCTCACAGCCCTGCCCGTGTGTATCGTCGCGAATATTCTTCCCATTCCGTTTATCCTTTTGTTTATCAAAAAGATCTTCAAATGGATGCGGAGGTTCAAAGGCTTTGGAAAGCTGGTGGATAAACTGGAGACGAAGGCCATGTCAAAGAGCGACCAGATCGAAAAGTATGAATTCTGGGGCTTGGTCCTTTTCGTGGGGATTCCCCTGCCCGGAACCGGCGCGTGGACCGGCGCGTTAATCGCCGCGCTACTGGATGTGGATTTCAAAAAGGCGATCGTGGCTATTTTTATCGGCGTATTGTTGGCCGCGGCCATCGTATCTGTGTTTTCTTACGGGCTTTTAAACAGCCTGATCTCCTGACGATTTAAAAATTGATTGAAGAGAGAGCGCTTACGGGCGCTCTTTTTTTGTAACATTTACGCTATATATTGTTCGGATACAGGCGCGAGACACAAGATATAGTTTTTCAAAAAGTATTGTAATATCGGTATCTGCAGGCGTTTCTTAGGGAACGCTTTTTTTGTTAAAAAAAAGTTAACAATATTTAAAAAATCCCATTTGGGGGTTGTCTTTTCAGAAAATATAGTTTAGAATATAGAAAAGTGGTACAAAGTGGGTTGAAATGGTGCCAAATGGTGGAAAAAACTGCTTTGTACCCTCTGCGAAAGAGAAAGGGGAGGTGAGACGGCATGTTCATGGGTGAATACAGTCACAGTCTGGATGCAAAAGGGCGCGTGATCATTCCCGCGAAGTACAGAGAAGAGCTTGGCGAGAAGTTTGTGATCACCAAAGGTATGGACGGCTGTCTGTTTGTCCTTCCCAACGAAGCCTTTCGCGCGTTGACAGATGAACTGAAAGCGTTGCCTCTGAGCGTGAAGGACAGCCGGAAGCTGGTCCGTCACTTCTCCGGCGCGGCGGCGGACGGCGAACTGGACAAGCAGGGCCGGGTGCTGCTGCCGGCAAAGCTTCGGGAACATGCAGGTCTGGATAAGGACATTGTGCTGGTAGGCGTTCTGGACAGGATCGAGATCTGGAGCAAGGAACGCTGGGAGAGCGCTTGCGACGATTCCGATATGGATATGATCGAGGCGCATCTGGCGGAGCTTGGACTGAGTATCTGATCTTGATAAGGAGCGATATATGGAATTTAAGCACCGTTCGGTTTTGCTGAAGGAATGCATAGAAGGATTGAACATCCGCCCCGACGGTATCTATGTGGACGGTACTTTAGGCGGCGGCGGCCATTCCTATGAAATATGCAGGCGTCTGGCGTCGGGAAGGCTGATCGGCATTGACCGGGATGGGGCGGCCATAGAAGCGGCATCGGACAGGCTTTCTCCCTTCCGGGAGAAAACTACCGTCATCCGCAGCAATTATACGGAAATGAAAGCGCGGCTTTTGGAGCTTGGCATTGAAAAGGTGCAGGGCATCCTGCTGGATCTGGGAGTTTCCAGTTATCAGCTTGACACGCTGGAGCGGGGATTCAGCTACAAATACGACGCGCCTTTGGATATGCGTATGGATCAGCGGCAGGCGATGACTGCCAAAGAGCTTGTGAATACTTACAGTGAAGCGGAACTGTTTCACATGATCCGCAATTACGGAGAGGATCGGTTCGCGAAAAATATCGCGAAGCACATTGTGGCGGCCCGCCGGCAAAAGCCCATAGAGACTACGGGAGAACTGACGGAGATCATAAAACGGGCGATTCCCATGAAGGTGCAGGCGTCCATGGGGCATCCGGCGAAAAAGACCTTTCAGGCTATCCGCATCGCGTTAAACGGAGAACTGGAAGGGCTGGAGAATTCTCTGGATGAAATGATCGGCCTGCTGGACAGGGGAGGCCGCATCTGTATCATCACGTTCCACTCTTTAGAAGACCGTATCGTGAAAAACGCGTTCCGCAGGGCGGAAAATCCTTGTACATGCCCTAAGGAGTTTCCGGTGTGCGTCTGCGGGAAGAAGCCTCTGGGGACAGTGATCACCCGCAGGCCCATTGTTCCATCTGCGGAAGAGATGGCGGAGAATAAGCGGTCAAAAAGCGCAAAATTAAGAATCTTTGAACATATATAAAACAGGCCGGGAAGCAATAGCCGGCAGTCAGGAGGAAATCATGGCGGCAAACGGAGTATCATCGAAACCTTATACAAGAGAAGCTTACGTTCATGGGAATACGGTGAGAAAGAACGTGCAGATCCTTGCGGACCCGCGCAGGGACCCTATGGAACATCTCCGGCAGCAGGAGATCAGGGAACGGCGGCGTACCATTGCGCAGGCGGAGAGGATCAGCTTTTTGTATGTAATGTTCCTGACCGTCGCAGCCGTAGTGCTGGTGTTTATCTGTTACCAGTTTTTAAAAATGCAGACCACCATGAACAAAAACGTGGCGGAGATCTCCTCCCTTCAGGTACAGCTTGAGGATATGAAGGCGGAAAATGATTTTCATCTGGCCAGAATCAGAGAATCTGTGGACCTGAACGCCATCAGGCAGACAGCCATGGACAAGCTGGGCATGAAGGAGGCCGACGACAGCCAGATCGTAAACTATACATACGACGACAGCGATTATGTAAGGCAGTACAAGGATGTCCCCGACGGCGACACCTCCTCTGTGCTGGATTATTTCAGCGAATAACCATACGAGAAAAAGGAGAATTCCGGTGGCAGGAAAGCGCATCAGAAAACTGAAAAAAATGACAGGGAAAATGCAAGGCAAACTGATATTGATGTTTGCCTTGATTCTGATTGCCCTGATCGCCTTAAATATAAGACTTTTGTATATCAACGCGGCCAGCGGCGACAAATATACCAAAAAAGTATTGTCCCAGAAAGGCTACCGCAGCGAGACCATTCCTTTCCGGCGGGGCGCCATCAAAGATATCAACGGAGAAGTGCTGGCGATCAGTGAAAAGGTCTACTATGTGATATTGGACTGCAAAGTGCTCAATGAAGTCAACGAGAAGAAAAGAGATCAGGTGCAGCAGGCAACGGTCAAGGCGCTGGCGGAGCATTTTGACGGACTGGACGAGGCGACGCTGTGGGGCTACCTGAAGGATAAGCCCGACAGCTCTTATCTGCGCATTCTCAAGGAGGTTCCCTATGATGTGGTGCAGCCCTTCAAGGAACTGATGGAGGATAAAAAGAACAACATTCAAGGCGTCTGGTTTGAAGAAACCTACATCCGCAATTACCCGGGCGGCCATCTGGCCAGCAATCTTCTGGGCTTCACACTTTCCGGCGATGTGGGGAACTGGGGCGTTGAGGAATACTACAATGATGTGCTGAACGGCATTTCCGGACGCACCTACGGCTATCTGAACGGGGACTCCAATCTGGAGACGGTGACGAAAGCGGCTGTGGACGGCAACAATCTTGTGCTGAACATCAACGCCGGCGTTCAGAAGATCGTGGAAAAGTATGTAACGGATTTTAATGAATCCTACAGAAACGGCGTAAATCCGGGACTTGGCAGCAAGCATACGGCAGTGATCGTGGCGAATCCGAAAACCGGCGCGATTCTGGCACAGTGCTCTTATCCTTACTATGATCTCAACGATCCGAGGAACCTGTCTTATATCGGCGCCTATACGGATGCGGAAATACAGGCTATGTCCGAGGAGGACAAGCTTAAGAATATGAGCGGTATCTGGAGAAACTTCTGTATCAGCGACACTTACGAGCCCGGCTCCACGTTCAAGCTGTTTACCTCCGCCATGGGGCTTGAGAGCGGCAAGCTAACCGGTCATGAGAAATTTTATTGTGACGGATATGAGATCGTGGACGGGACGAGAGTCAGATGCTCCCACACAGGCGGACACGGCTCGCTGGATTTTACCGGCGCTATCGCGAATTCCTGTAATGACGCGCTGATGCAGATGTCCTACAAGATCGGTGTAGACACCTTTACAAAATATCAGGCTGATTTTGGTTTCGGCAAAAAGACGGGCATCGATCTGAAAGGGGAGGTCAACGCCGCGGGGCTTTTATTTACAAAGGATAATATGCAGGCCATCGATCTGGCGGTAAATTCCTTTGGTCAGAATTTTAATGTTACCATGACACAGATGATGGCAGGCTTCTGCGCGCTTGTCAACGGAGGCTATTATTACCAGCCGCAGGTGGCGGCCCGTATAGAATCTCCGGACGGGGAGGTGCTGGAGACTTTCCGGCCGAAGCTGCTGAAACAGATCGTTTCCGCCGAAACCTCCAAGATGATCCGGGAGCAGATCCGCGCGGTAGTAGAAAGCGGTACCGCCATCAGCGCCAGAGTTCCCGGCTACGACGTGGGCGGAAAGACCGGTACTGCGGAGAAATTCCCCCGCGGACAGGGCACCTATCTGGTATCCTTTATCGGATGCGCCCCTGTGGATGATCCGGAGATCGCCATATATGTGGTGATCGACGAGCCGAATGTGGAGAATCAGGCGAACAGCAAGCTGGCCATCGTGCTCTGCCAGAATATTATGGCGGAAGTATTGCCTTATTGCAATGTGACTCGTATAGACAGCCCGGAGGCCACAGAAACGCCCACCGACTGGTCGGTAGTGCCCGACGAATCATGGAATCCGGGCGAAGGATTTGCCGAGGGCGAGATCAATACGCCTGATTCCGGAGAATCGGATTATTATACAAACGGCGACACCGCTTATGCCGGCGACAACGGCGAGAACGGCACCGCAGAAGATTGAATTGCATAACCTCATAAAAGCTGTCATAGGGTATAGTAACAGCTTTTATGAGGTTTGTTATGCAAAGGAATAAAACATTTAACAAGAAAAAGATTTTTGTGGTGTTCATCATGATCACCCTTGTTATTGTTATTCTGATGTGCAGACTGGTATATCTGATGATATTCTGCTCCGAATTTTATGGCGTAAAGGCCAAGGACCTCCATCAGCGTGAGCGGAGCATCAAGGCGGCAAGAGGAAAAATATTGGATACCAACGGCGTAGTGCTGGCTGCGAACAAAACAGTGTGTACGATTTCTGTGATCCACAGTCAGATCGAGGACGCCCAAAAAGTGATCGAGGTTCTCACAAAAGAGCTTTCCATGGAAGAAGCCGACGTAAAAAAACGGGTGGAAAAGCGAAGCTCCATGGAGATCATCAAGAAAAATGTGGACAAAGAGACCGGAGACGCCATCCGCAATTATAAGCTGGCGGGGGTAAAGGTGGATGAGGATTTTAAACGGTATTACCCGTACGGCAATCTTGCCTCCAAGGTTTTGGGATTTACAGGCGCGGATAATCAGGGAATCATCGGTCTTGAGGTGAAATATGACAGTGTACTGAACGGAATTGACGGACAGATACTGGCGCTCACCGACGCCCGCGGCGTTGAGATCGAGGACGCAGGGGAGGAACGGGTGGAGCCGGTAGCCGGCAACGATCTTGTGCTGACACTGGATTATAATATACAGAAATTTGCCCAGCAGGAGACCTACCGGGTCTGGGAGGAAAAGCAGGCGGAGAGCGCGTCGGTGATCGTGATGAATCCCTCCAACGGAGAGATTCTGGCTATGGCCAACGCACCGGAATTTGACTTAAACACGCCCTTTGTGCTGCAGAATACAGAGGCGCCTGTTACGGAAAGCCCGGAAACAGAAGCGCCGGATCAGGCCGCGCAGGCACAGCAGGCGGCCGTGCAGGTACAGACAGAAGCGCCTGCCCAGAGCATGGAACCGGAAAAGTCCCAGCAGGAAAAAAAGCAGGACGCCCTTAATCAGATGTGGCGCAACAACAGCATCAATGATACCTATGAGCCGGGGTCGGTGTTCAAGGTCATCACCATGGCGGCGGGGCTCTCGGAAGGTGTGGTCTCGCTGAACGAGACATTTCACTGCCCGGGATTTAAGATCGTGGACGACCGTCGCATCCATTGCCACAAACGGGCGGGCCACGGCACCCAGACATTTGTGGAGGGCGCCATGAATTCCTGCAATCCGGTGTTTATCGAAGTGGGATTGCGCCTCGGCGTTTCAAAATATTATTCTTATTTTAAAAAATTCGGGCTTCTGAAAAAGACGGGCATTGATCTGCCCGGCGAGGCGGGAACCATTATGCACCAGCAAAAGGATATGGGGAATGTGGAGCTTGCTACAGTCGCTTTCGGGCAGTCCTTCCAGATCACGCCCATACAGCTTGCCACTACGGTTTCCTCCATTATAAACGGCGGTACGCGGATCACGCCGCATTTTGGAAAGTACGTTGTGGATCCTCAGACGGGCAAACAAAAGGCGCTTACGTTTCCCACAAGCAAGATCGGGATCTCCGAGGAGGTTTCCGGGGAAGTGCGGGGAATTTTGGAAAAGGTAGTCTCCGAGGGTACCGGAAATAAGGCCGGTGTAGAGGGGTTTGCCATCGGCGGCAAGACGGCCACCTCACAGACGCTGCCCCGAAGCGCCAGACAGTACATTTCCTCCTTTTTGGGGTTTGCCCCTGCAGACGATCCAAAGGTGCTTGTCCTTGTGATCATCAGAAAACCGCAGGGCATCTATTACGGAGGCACCATTGCCGCTCCGGTGGCCCAGCGTATTTTTGCAAATATTCTTCCTTATCTCGGTGTTGAGAAGCGGGAATCATAATACGAAAAAACAAAAGAGTTTTTGAGGTGTAAATTATGAACTATGATTTTTTAGGCCCGGTACTGCCGGTGATCATAGCCTTTGTGATCGCGGTGATTTTAAGCCCTGTGATCATCCCGCTGTTAAAAAGGTTAAAATGCGGACAGACAGAGCGTGAAGAGCTTGTCTCCCATCAGGTAAAAAGCGGTACTCCCACCATGGGCGGGCTGGTGATCCTGATGGCGGTGAGCATTACGTCCCTAATCTATATAAGAGAATACCCACGGCTGATCCCTGTGCTGTTTATGACGGTGGGATTTGGACTTATCGGTTTTCTGGACGATTATCTGAAGGTGGTCCTGCAACGCAGCGACGGGCTGCTCCCATGGCAGAAGCTGCTTTTGCAGTTTGTCATTACCGGGATATTTGCGGTGTATCTCATAAAAGTAGAGGAAGTGCCCATGACCATGACCGTTCCCTTTACCCATGGCTATCAGTGGGATCCGGGCTTGTTATCCCTTCCCATTTTGTTTTTCGCGGTGCCGGGAACCGTCAACGGCGTAAATTTTACCGACGGGCTGGACGGCCTTGCCTCGGGCGTCACGGTGCTGGTAGCTACCTTTTTTACGGTGGTGGCCCTAGGCACGGACAGCGGCATCGCGCCTGTTACCTGCAGCGTGGTAGGCGCGCTCATGGGATTTTTGCTGTACAATGTGTATCCGGCCAAGGTCTTCATGGGGGACACCGGTTCTTTGGCTTTGGGCGGATTTGTGGTCTCCACAGCCTATATGCTGCAGATGCCCCTATTTATCCTGCTGGTGGGGTTTGTGTATCTGCTGGAAGTGCTGTCGGTAATGATCCAAGTGGGATATTTTAAACTGACCCACGGAAAACGGGTGTTCCGTATGGCGCCCATTCACCACCATTTTGAACTGGGAGGCTTAAGCGGCAGAGGAGAAGGGTGGTCAGAGACAAGGGTAGTGGCGGTATTTTCCGTTGTGACAGCGCTGCTGTGCTGTATCGGACTTGCGGCATTATAAACAGAAGATCTGTTCCACGGACCGGGTCTTTAGAATGGAGGATAGTGTGAAAAATCGCGCTGATGCGCTGATTTTTCACAATGGGATTTGTAAAGAACCGGAGGTTCTTATGGAGCGTTCCAAATCCCATTGACGGCAGATGAGAAACTGCATCCGCAGTTCTCATCGCCCCGTCGCGCAAACGCTCCGGAATGGAGATTAAAATGAACTTAAAGGAAAAAACAATTTTGGTGGCGGGAGGAGGTATCAGCGGCATCGCGGCGGCGGCTCTTCTGGAAAAGCATCAGATCAGATATATACTTTATGACAGCAAGGAGGAGCTTGACAAAGAAGAACTGGCGAAAAAACTGAGAGAGGCCGGTGCGGGGGAACCAAAGCTCCTGCTGGGCGCTTTCGACGAAAGCCTCTGCGATCAGGTGGATCTGGCGGTCTTGAGTCCGGGCATTCCCACGGATCAGCCTTTTGTAAACAGCCTCCGGGAAAAAGGAATCCCTGTCTGGGGTGAGATAGAGCTTGCCTTTTATTTTGAAAAAGGGACTGTGGCGGCTATCACGGGAACAAACGGGAAGACGACCACCACGGCGCTGGTAGGCGAGATCATGAAGCTGTACTATGAAAAGGTGTTTGTGGTGGGCAATATCGGGATCCCCTATACGTCGGTTGCGGGAGATACCACGGCAGAATCGGTGACGGTGGCGGAGATCAGCAGTTTCCAATTGGAGACGGTACATCAATTTCGTCCCCATGTGACCGCGATCCTGAATGTGACGCCTGATCACTTGAACCGCCACTATACGATGGAAAATTATGAGAACGCGAAGCTTGCAATCACAAAAAACCAGACTGTGGCGGATGTTTGCGTATTAAACTATGACAACGAGATCACAAGAGCGTTCGGCGGCAGAGTACAGGCGCAGACCGTATTTTTCAGCCGGGAACAGAAGCTTGAAAAGGGCGTATATCTTGATGAGACCGGCGGCGTGATCCTGTATAATGACGGAGATAAGGAACAGCCGGTCTGTGAAATCGCGAAGATGCAGCTTCTCGGCGGCCATAATGTAGAAAACGTCATGGCGGCCATCGCCGTATCCGCAGCCATGAACGTACCTTTGGATGTAATTCGGGAAGGCGTTTACAGCTTCAGGGCAGTAGAGCACCGGATCGAATTTGTGAAGGAAGTGAAGGGTGTCACTTATTACAATGATTCCAAAGGCACCAACACCGACGCCGCCATCAAGGGGATCGAGGCTATGGTGCGGCCCACGGTGCTCATTGCGGGAGGGTATGATAAGAAATCTCCCTATGACGACTGGATCGAGGCATGTCTTGGCAGGATGAAATCGTTGATCCTCATCGGCCAGACGGCGCCAAAGATTGCAGAGACAGCCGAAAAACACGGCTTTACCCATATTATCTTTGCGGACAGCTTACAGGAGGCGGTACAGACCGCGGCGAAGGAGGCGCAGGCCGGCGACGCGGTGCTGCTTTCTCCCGCCTGCGCAAGCTGGGGCATGTTCAAAAATTACGAAGAAAGAGGCAGATTATTCAAAGAATATGTACATGATTTAGAGGAGTGAGTCCATGGTGAGATGGCCGCTGAAAAGCAAGGTCACTGCATCAGATAAAACCATTGACTATCCACTTTTGGTCTGCGTACTTTTGGTTGTAGTATTCGGTCTGGTGATGCTCTACAGCACCGGCTCCTACAACGGAAGGGTAAAATTCGGCGACGCCGGGTATTACCTGAAAAAACAGTTTTTTGCCACGGCCATCGGCCTGTTGGTCATGTATGTGGCTTCCATTACCGATTATCATCTGTGGGAAAGATTTGCCGTTGCGGGGTACGGCATATCCCTTGTGTTGTCGGCGCTGGTGCTTCTTATCGGCCAGTCCTACAACGGTTCCAAACGGTGGCTTGCCTTAGGACCTTTGTCCTTCCAGCCTTCGGAATTTGCCAAGGTGGCGGTGATCCTGTTTCTGGCAAGTGTGATCAGCCGCAGGGAGAACAAAAAGCATCCGCTGGCGTGGCTCATCGGGGTGTTCGCCATGACCCTGCCTATCGTGGCGCTGGTGGGGACCAACAACTTAAGCACCGCTATCATCATATTGGGGATCGCGGTGATCGTGATCTTCACCGCTTATCCCGCGTATTTTCCCTTTGTGTGCATCGGCGGCGCGGGCGTGGCTATGATGTCCCTGTTCCTGAGCATGGAATCTTACCGTCTGGAACGGCTGATGATCTGGCGGAATCCGGAGAAATACGAAAAGGGTTATCAGACCATACAGGGGCTGTATGCCATCGGCTCCGGCGGCCTGTTCGGCAGGGGACTGGGGGAGAGCATGCAGAAGCTGGGATTTGTCCCGGAGGCCCAGAATGATATGATCTTTTCCATAATCTGCGAGGAGCTTGGCCTTGTGGGCGCGCTCCTTTTGATCCTTTTGTTTTTTGTGATGATCTGGCGGTTCCTGCTGATCGCCCAGCACGCGCCGGATCTGTTCGGCACCCTGACGGGCGCCGGTATACTGGGACATATTGCCATTCAGGTGATCTTGAATATCGGTGTTGTCACAAATACCATTCCGAATACAGGCATCACGCTGCCCTTCATCAGCTACGGAGGCACGTCGGTGGTGTTTCTGCTGGCGGAAATGGGCATTGCCCTGAACCTGTCCCGTTGCATCCCGAAACGTTGATGACACATATCCCCCGACCCCACATATATTAAATTATATGGGTTGTGGGGAGGCGCTTCATTTGAAGAAAATCAGTGTCGTCGGGGGTCGTTGCCTCCATGGCGAAATACAGGTGCAGGGCTCCAAAAATGCGGCGCTGCCCATATTGGCGGCCGCGCTGTTAAATCCGGGAGAGACAGTGCTCCACAATTGTCCCCGGATCACCGATGTGGATGATATGCTCCAAATCCTGAAGAGTTTGGGCTGCAGCATCCGCAGGGAAAAAACAACGGTGGTGGTCTGTGCCGACTCGCTGAGCAGCCACGAGATCACCGGCCGGGAGGCAGGAAAGATGCGTTCGTCCGTGCTTCTGATGGGAAGTCTTTTGGGACGGGTTTCGGAAGCCAGAATTGCCTATCCGGGCGGCTGCGTCATCGGGGAACGGCCCATTAACCTGCATCTTCAGGGGTTCCGAGATATGGGCTTTGAGATCACGGAAGAAAAGACGGAGGTCATCGGAAAGGGCGTCCCCTTGGGAGGAAGCATTACCCTTAGCTTCCCAAGCGTAGGCGCAACGGAAAATCTTTTGATCGCCGCTGCGGCGGCAAAGGCAGTGACGGTTTTAAACGGCTGCGCAAAGGAGCCGGAGATCTGCGAACTCTGTGGATTTTTACAGTCTATGGGCGTGGGGATCTTCGGCGGCGGGACGGGGCGCATTGTGGTCTGTCCGCCAAAGCAGCTTCACGGAGCGGAGTATACCATTGGCGGCGACCGGATCGTAGCCGGCACATACGCCATCGCGGCGGCAGGCTGCGGCGGCCATATTCGCATTGCAGGCGTTTCTCCGGAAGGCTGGCGGGGACAGCTTTACCCTCTTGAAATGTTGGGCGCATCGGTTATAATGGATAAGAAGGAGAAAGCGCTGTCTGTGAAAGCGCCGGAAACCCTGCGGAGCATCACATTTCTGGATACGGCGCCTTATCCCGGGTTTCCCACCGATCTGCAGTCCCAGATGATGGCGGCGCTCACCAGAGCGGAGGGGATCAGCTGCCTGCAGGAAAGAATGTTTGAACAGCGGTTTAAGATCATCGGTGAACTGAAAAAAATGGGTGCACGGATCCGCAATACAAACGACCTTGCGGTGATCGAGGGCGTGCCCCGCTTATACGGCGCCTGCGTGGAGGCGCAGGAGCTTCGTGGAGGCGCGGCGCTGGTGATCGCCGGCCTGATGGCGGAGGGAAACACGTCTATTACAGGCACCGGGTTTATTGAGCGGGGCTATGAGGATATCAGCAGAGATCTTACTATGCTTGGCGCAAAGATCCGCATACAGAAAGGATAACGACCTATGATAGAATACAAACGAAGAGCGAAAAAGCGGAGAATAAAAAAGATCCTGATCATGCTGGGCATTCTTCTGCTGGTGCTTTGTCTGGGCGTGGGATTGCTTTTCCTGTGTACGGTGCGAAGAGTGGAGGTCGTGGGAAATGACCATTATTCGCAGCAGCAGATCGAGGAAGTGGTACTGCCCACAAAATGGGACCACAACACGGTTTATCTGCTGTATAAGAGCCATTACGGGAAATTTGACGTGCCGCCGTTTCTGGATATGGTGGAGGTGGAGGTGTTGTCGTACAACAAGATCCGCATCCATGTTTATGAAAAAACGGTTGTGGGATATGTGGTGTACGGCGGCAAGTATGTGTGCTTTGACAAGGACGGCACCGTGTTGGAGATCTCGGACGATCCGCGGGAAGGGTTGCCTGTGGTGAAAGGGCTCTATTTTGAAAAAATGAAGCTTTATGAGAAGCTTCCGGTGCAGGACAAGGAAGTGTTCAAGACACTGGTGACGCTGACGCGGATGCTGAGCAAGGAATCCCTGAATCC
>CANQQN010000008.1 GCA_947625995.1 uncultured Lachnospiraceae bacterium | reverse complement strand
ATGCCGCAAAGACGGAGACTTTTCAGACGGACCACAGGAGCAGAGAGGAGAATTTGATGGCAAATTTTACTAAGAAGGCGATTCAGGCATCATTCATGAAATTACTTGACGAGCATCCCCTTTCCCGGATCACGGTAAAGGACATTGTGGCGGATTGCGGGGTGAACCGGAATACCTTTTATTATTATTTTGAGGATATCCCGAAGCTGATCGAAGATACGGTCATGGAGGACGCCGAGGCGACGATCCGGGCTTATCCCACTGTAGAAAGGATCGAGGACTGTCTGGATTCGGTCATTGACGCTGCGCTGTCAAAAAAACAAGCGGTGCTGCACATTTACAATTCCGTAAACCGGGAAATTTATGAGCAATATCTGTGGAAAGTCTGCGACCATGCGATTAGCGCCTATATGACTACGACGCTGAAGGGACGGGAAGTTAGTGACAGCGACTTGGATGCTATGAAGAAGTATCTAAAATGCGTAGGGTTTGGCATCATATCCGGGTGGCTGGCTACCGGAATGACAGAAGATATCAAAGGAATATTTGCGCGGATCTGTGAGATCAAAAAAGGAATGGTGGAGGAGATGATCTCACGTTGTGAACAGAAATCATGAAAAAACCGGACAGATGAGGATTGCTTGTCTGATTTTCAGACATTTACATACCTCGTGCCTAAATTTTGGGCACGAGGTTTTTCATTGTCTGTATCTTGGATAGCGGGACCTGACTATAATAGCAACAGAATCAATACAGGAGGTAATGAATGATGAAGATACGCTCTGTAGCGCCGATGAGGATTGCAAAGATTGGATATATCGTTATGTCTGTCTTGTTTTGCCTTGCCGGCATTTTCTTTATCATGCGGCCGGATGTGTCGGCGACGGCCATCGGGATCGCTGTGGGTACGGTGCTGATTGTCTTTGGACTTGTAAAACTGATCGGTTATTTTTCAAAGGATCTGTACCGGTTGGCATTCCAGTATGATCTGGAATTTGGCATTTTGTTACTGATCCTTGGCCTGATCATTTTGTTAAGACCGAGAAATCTCATGACATTCATCTGTGTGGTACTGGGCATTTCAATTTTGCTGGATGGATTGTTCAAGATCCATATCGCCATGGATTCCAGAGAGTTTGGAATCCCAAGCTGGTGGCTTATTCTTGTGATCGCGGTCATTACAGGCCTGATGGGTGCGTTTCTCGTGTTTGACGCTGTAAAGGGTGCCGGGATCCTGACAGTGCTGCTTGGAATCTCCCTTTTGTCTGAGGGCATATTGAATCTATGCACGGTGATCGCAACGGTGCTGATCATCAAGCATCAGCAGCCGGATGAGGTAGAAGTAGAATATTATGAAGTTGATGAAAAGGAGAGGTGACAGACCGTGGTTTTTTCAAAAGCGGTAGTAAAGCACCGGATTCCGATCCTGATCGTTACCCTGATCCTGCTGATCCCGTCGGTGTTTGGAATGGCAGGCACGCGGATCAATTATGATATGCTGAACTATCTGCCGGAGGATATGGAAACGGTAGTGGGGCAGGAAGAGCTTCTGGAAGATTTCGGAAAAGGCGCATTTTCCTTTATTATCGTGGAAGATATGCCGGCCAAAGAGGTGTCTGCGCTGAAAGAGAAGATTGAGCAGGTGGATCATGTAGAAACCGTGCTTTGGTACGATTCTTTGGCGGATCTTTCGGTGCCCATGGAGCTTTTGCCGGAGAAGATTTATCAGGAATTTAATACAGAAAATGCAACGATGATGGCGGTGTTCTTCGACACTTCCACGTCCTCCGACGTCACCATGGACGCCATACGGGAAATCCGCCAGATCGCGGGGAAACAGTGCTTTGTTTCCGGTCTGTCCGCTATGGTGACAGATCTGAAGGATCTGTGCGAGAGGGAGGAACCGGTTTACGTAGGGATTGCCGTACTGCTGGCCTGTGCCGCCATGCTGCTTCTTTTGGACAGCTGGCTGATCCCCTTTGTGTTTCTGGCAAGCATCGGCATGATGATCCTGATCAATCTTGGAACCAATTATTTTATGGGAGAGATCTCCTACATCACAAAAGCGCTTTCGGCTGTGCTGCAGCTTGCCGTTACCATGGACTATTCCATTTTCCTATGGCACAGCTACAATGAACAGCGGGGAAACTTTGAAGATAACAAAGAGGCCATGGCGGCCGCAGTCAAAGAAACCCTTGTTTCGGTGGTGGGAAGCTCTGTTACTACGGTTGCCGGATTTATCGCTCTCTGTTTTATGTCCTTTACTATGGGGCGTGATCTGGGAATCGTGATGGCAAAGGGCGTTGTGCTTGGCGTGCTTGGATGCGTGACGGTTTTGCCGGCGTTGATCCTGATCCTTGATAAACCCCTGCAGAAGACGAAACACAGATCCTTGATCCCAAATATGAATGGATTCACAAAAGGGGTCGTACGGATCTTTCCGGTTTTTCTCATCGTCTTTGCTCTGTTGATCCCGCCGGCATATTACGGCTACAGCAAGACCAACGACGAAGTTTATTACAATATGGTAGAGTGTCTGCCGGAGGATATGGATTACGTCATTGCCAACAGCAAATTGTCGGAAGAGTTTGATATCGCGTCCACACATATGATATTGGTGGATGCCAAGCTGCCTGCAAAAGCCGTCAGGGAGATGAGCGACGAGATGGAGCAGGTGGAAGGCGTCAAATATGTGCTTGGGCTGGAATCCGTGGTGGGTTCCCGCGTGCCGGAAGAGATTCTTCCGGAATCTGTCACGGGGATCCTAAAGAGTGATAAGTGGGAGCTTCTGCTGATCAATTCTGAATACACGGTTGCAAGCGATGAGGTCAATGAGCAGATCGACCGACTGAATACGATACTGAAAAAATATGATAATAGCGGGATGCTGATCGGGGAAGCCCCCTGCATGAAGGATATGATCGAGACTACCGCCCATGATTTTCAGGTGGTAAATATCATTTCCATCGCCGCGATTTTCTTTATCATCGCGCTGGTGGAAAAGAGCGTTTCTCTTCCGTTTATCCTGATCTCGGTGATCGAGCTTGCGATCTTTATCAATCTGGGACTGCCCCATTATCTGGGACAGAGCTTGCCCTTTATCGCGCCAATCTGTATCAGTACGATCCAACTGGGAGCCACGGTTGACTATGCCATTCTGATGACTACCCGGTATAAGACGGAGCGCATAAGAGGAAAGGAAAAGAAGGATGCAGTGAGGACCGCGCTTTCCACATCCATTCCGTCGATCATCGTGTCCGGCGTGGGATTGTTTGCCGCGACCTTTGGCGTGGCGGTGTATTCAGATGTGGATATGATCAGTTCCATGTGTATGTTGATGGCAAGAGGCGCGGTAATCAGTATGCTTGCGGTGATCTTAATCCTGCCGGCACTGTTGCTTTTGTGCGACCGCGTGATCTGTTTTACCACCATGGGGATGAGATCCAAAGAAAGATCCAAAAAAATGGCAAATCATAAATGGAAGGTTGTAGAGTGAAAAATCATGCTGATGCGCTGATTTTTCACACTGGAATTTGTAAAGAACCGGAGGTTCTTATGGAGCGTTCCAAATTCCAGTGCGGGCAGATGAGAAACTGCATCCGCAGTTCTCATCGCCTCGTCGCGTAAACGCTCCGGAATGGAGATTAAAATGAAAAAAAAGATCATGAAAATAACGGCCCTATGCGTCTGCGCAGTATTGGCGGTGGGCGGGATCGCATTTACCGCCTATGGGCTGAATACGGACAGTGGAAAACAGGAGAAAAAGAGCGGGGAACAGACGACGGCGGAAAGTACGGAAAGTACGGTTTTAGGTGACAGCGTCTCTAAGTCTGACGAAAATGCCTCTGACTCCGGAGAAAACGTAGCCAAGGACGAAACCGTCTATGTGCTTGCAGGTGCAGACGGCTCCGTGCAGAAGATTATTGTCAGCGACTGGATCAAAAATGCGTTGAGAAGCCAGACTTTACAAGATAAAACAGATCTGACAGACGTGGAAACAGTCAAAGGCGATGAGAAATACACATTGGGCAGCGGACATTCCTGCGTCTGGGATGCTCAGGGACATGATATCTATTATCAGGGAAATATCGAAAAAGAATTGCCGGTAGAGATCGCGGTCTCTTATAAGCTGGATGGAAAGACGATTTCTCCTTCCGAACTGGCAGGAAAAAGCGGAAAGGTGACGATCCGCTTTGACTATACGAACAAACAGTATGAGGAGAAGGAGATTGACGGAAAAAAGGAAAAGATCTATGTGCCTTTTGCCATGCTCACCGGCGTTTTGCTGGACGACGACGTGTTCACAAATGTGGAGGTGTCGAACGGAAAGATCATCAATGACGGCAGCCGTACGGCTGTGGTGGGTATCGCCTTTCCGGGCCTTCAGGAAAATCTCGCGATTTCCGAAGAAAAGTTCCAGATCCCGGATTATGTGGAGATCACCGGTGACGCAAAGGATTTTTCTCTGGGTATGACAGTCACATTGGCCACCAACGAACTGTTCAGCGAGGTGGACACGGAGAATATTGATTCTGTAGATGATCTGAAAGCGTCCATGAAGACCATGACGGACGCCATGGGACAGTTGATGGGCGGTTCTTCACAACTTTATGACGGAATTTCCACGCTTCTGAAAAAATCCGGAGAATTAACGGAAGGGATCGGTCAGCTTGCAGCAGGAGCGGGAACTTTGAAAAACGGTGTCGGAGAGTTGGATGCCGGCGCCGCGCAGCTGCAGTCCGGCGCCGCGCAGCTTTGCGAGGGCCTGAATACGCTGACGGCCAGCAATGAAGAATTGAACGGCGGCGCAGGGCAGATATTTGAAACTCTGCTTGCGACGGCAAACACGCAGCTTCAGGCAGCGGGGCTTGAGGTGTCAAAGCTGACGATCGGTAATTACAAAGACGTTTTAAACGGTGTGATCGCTTCTCTGGATGAAAACGCGGTTTATGAGAAAGCGCTTTCTACCGTAACAAATGCGGTTGAGGAAAAGCGCCCTTATATTGAGGAACAGGTAACGGCGGCGGTACAAAAAGAAGTATTGGCGCAGGTAACTGCCACGGTGAAGGAGCAGGTGACTGCCAAGGTAACAGGAGCAGTCAGGGAGACTGTCGCCGGTCAGGTGATCCAGACCGCCGCAAAAATGGATCAGGCGGCTTACGAAGCGGCGGTGAAGGCCGGTATGATCGACGAGAAAACACAGGCTGCCATAGAGGCGGCAATTGAGCAGCAGATGAAAAGCGAACAGGTTTTAAAGACTGTTGCGGAAAAAACAGAGGAGCAGATGCAGTCGGCGGAAGTACAGGCCACTGTTGACGGCGCCGTTTCCCAGCAGATGCAGACCGGCAAGATCAAAGAGACCATCGCTGCAAACGTAGAAGCGCAGATCCAAAAAGCCATTACGGAAAATATGGCCTCCGAGGAGGTGCAGGCGCAGCTTGCCGCCGCTTCAGAGGGGGCAAAATCCGTTATCGCTCTGAAAACGTCTCTTGACAGCTACAATACCTTTTATCTTGGCCTGCAGACTTACACGAACGGAGTGGCCCAAGCAGCGTCCGGCGCGGCAGAATTAAAAGCGGGGACGGAAGAACTGAAAACCGGCACGGGAAAATTGAATACGGGCGCCGCAGACCTGTACAGTGGGGCCGCCGCATTGAAAAACGGCGCGCCGGCTCTGGTGGATGGGATCACACAGCTGCGTGACGGTTCCATGGAGCTTTCCGACGGACTGAAGGCCTTCAATGAAGAAGGAATCCAGAAGCTGGCAGATGCGGTTGACGGAGATCTGGACGATCTTGTCGTAAGGCTGAAAGCTACGCAGGAGGTATCGAAAAATTACAGATCCTTTGCGGGAGTAAGCGAGGATATGAGCGGACAGGTGAAATTCATTTACCGGATGGATGCCATAGAAGCGGAAGAAAAGTAATTTCTGTGTGAACAGGCGGCAGATCGAATAGGTGATCTGCCGGGTATTGGGGTGTATGATTTAAAATATGGTGCGGAAAAACGGCGTATGGCTGCATGACGCCGTTTTTCCGCGTTCAGCGGTTTTTGGGATCGAAGAAAGAAAAAAAGGGCGAAAATTGCCGGGACGATTTCTGTGCTTAGCCCCCTGAGGCTGCGCAACTGCGGGTTTTTGAAGGTGAAATTGACAAAAAAAGGAATCGGTTATATAGTGAATCTGTGAGAAACGGTGTGAAAGATTATACGGGTATGCCGGAGAATGTATCGGGATCCTGCGGAATTTTTGCCGAATGTGAAAAACGAGGGATCCTGCGGTTAGTCTGATGAGGGGGAGAGAAAATGGAATTGTGGGATGCATACAATGAAAATTTTGAAAAGATTGAAAATAGGACGCTGGTGCGGGGCGAACCGATACCAGAAGGTGTGTTTCATCTGGTCTGCGACGTGCTGGTAAAACATACGGACGGTTCTTATCTGCTGATGCAGAGAGCGCCGGTCAAGCATCATGGCGGCATGTGGGAAGCTACCGCAGGCGGATCAGCCCTTGCCGGAGAAGAACCGCTGCAGTGCGCTTTGAGAGAATTGCGGGAGGAAACAGGGATCGCTGCGGAGACGCTGTCGGAAGTCGGACGGGTGGTACAGCGCCACAACCGGTCTCTTTATGTAGAATATTTGTGTGTAACAGACTGGAAGAAGGATGGGATCGTCCTTCAGGAAGGGGAGACCAGCAACTACCGGTGGGTGGACGTTGAAGAATTAAAAAATATGACGAAGGATGAACTGGTGACAAAGAGGATGCAGCAGTTTGTTGCGGAGTTATGGAATGCTTCGTAAGAGGATAGAAGAAAATTGACTGGTCAGCAGGCTAATAAAGAGCAGGGAATCTGGTCCGTCCAAAAACGCGGACTATAGGATCCTGTGGCGGATGTTTTGCTGGGAGACAGGAAAAAATGGATGGGAGATTTTATGGTAAACATAACAGATATGACCAAACAACATGCAGATGAAGTGCTTGAGATGATGAGGATTTTTTACGCATCCCCGGCGCTGCTGACAAACGGGTCTGAGGAGATCTTTAAAAGCAATATTGAAAACTGCATTTGTGATAATCCTTACCTGAAAGGCTATGTATTTCAGGAGGGCGATGTCCTTGCGGGATACGCGATGACTGCCAGAAGCTTTTCCACAGAATTCGGGAAGCCGTGCGTCTGGGTGGAGGATATCTATCTGAAACCGGAATACCGCGGCAGAGGGATTGCGGGGAAGTTGTTTGCTTTTTTGGAAGAAAAGTACCCGGGGGCGGTCTTTCGGCTTGAGGTGGAAGCGGAAAATAAATCCGCCGTCCGCGCGTACCGGAAAAACGGGTTTCAAGAGCTTCTGTATATGGAAATGAAAAAATAGGTCAAAGTGGAAGGCGTGGTTGTGTTTCGCAGGGAAATGGGAAGAACTGCAGGGATCAATTTTGCCCTGAAAATGGGAAAACCCGCGGCTGGTTGCACAAGGCAGAATCAATGCCATCAGAATTTTGCGGAGGTTGGCAATGGACAGGATCAACGACATTTTGCGCGCGGGTGGTTTTTCAAAATTCAATTTGTTTTTTATAATAGCTGTAAGGGCCTGAAATTCCTGCATGGAGTTTCAGACCCTTGCATGGTTTTCTATATTAGGATCGTATAGCAGGAGCAGGCGAACCGTTGCCTTGAAGCCGGTATCAATCTATAAAATGCCGCGTCTGCCTGTCTGTCCCATCATTTATTTTTTCAGCTTCAGGCCGTCTCTGAAGGCTTCGCCCACACGCTCCGTTACCTTATAATAGCCATGGGTGTAAGGGTCGAAGGCGATGGCGTTTACCTTTGACATGTCGATTTTGCCGTCTGTCATGACGCTTTCATCTGCAGTAACATTTACGACCTTTCCGATCACGCCGCAGCCGTATTGGTTGGTCTGGTATTCAAGAAATTCGCATTCAAGGCAGATCGGGAATTCGTTGATGATAGGGGCGTTTACCGTCTCGGCCTTGCCGGCGGTGAGCCCGCTGCGGGTAAATTTGTCCGGAACCTGATTGCCGGATTCTACGCCAAAGTAGTCTGCTTCAGCCATATGGGCAACGTCGGCGATGCTTACGGTGAAGGCGCCTCGTGCCTTGATATTTTTTACAGTCTTATGGGTTTCCGTCAGATTGAGGGCTACTGTGCCCCGCTCCTGCATGGTGCCCCAAGCGGCGTTCATCACGTTGACGCTGCCGTCGTCATTGTAGGTTGCAACCATCAGAACAGGCATCGGGAAGATCCCTTCTGTGATGTTGAGCTTTGTTCTCATAATCATTACCTCTTTTCTGGATCAAATTGACAGGATCAAACATCCTGTGTATGATTATAGCAGAATCAGAAACAAATGCAAGGATATATCTGATCGATCAGCGCAAGGCCGCAGTGGCAAAAGTTTTGACAGGGTACGAGCAGGCGGAACTTCCGGTGGCCGCCGGCAGTCAACCTTCGATCACTTTATAGGAAAAGCTTGGATCTTAAAAATATGGAAGGAGGATCCTTATGACGCAAAAGGAAAGAATGCTGGCAAATCTGCCCTATAAAGCATGGCTGGATGGATTAAGTGAAGAACGTCTTGAAAATAAAAAGCGCATTTACAGATTCAATCATCTGCCTCCAGAGCAGTGGGGTGAGCAAATGGATCTGCTGAAGCAGATACTTGGGAAAACAGGCAGGGAGGTTTATATCGAAGCTCCGTTTCACTGTGATTACGGCTATAATATTGAAGTGGGAGAGAACTTTTATGCCAACTACAATCTGACAGTGCTGGACGTCGCAAAGGTGCGGATCGGGGACAATGTGCAGATCGCGCCCAATGTTTCGATCTATACGGCAGGACATCCCGTGCATCCGGAGTCGCGGAATTCCGGATATGAATATGGAATTGATATTACGATCGGGGATAATGTCTGGATCGGCGGCAATGTGTGTATTCTGCCGGGTGTAACGATCGGAAAAAATGCCGTCATCGGCGCCGGAAGCGTAGTCACGAAGGATATCCCGGACAATGTGGTTGCCGTGGGGAACCCTTGCAAAGTGATCCGGAAGATCACGGAGGAAGACAGGGATTACTATTATCAAAACAGGAAATTTGATGTAGATGACTATCGTTAAGACATAAGGAATGGAGGAAGCTATGAAAACGATTACCTTATTTTATCTTGCAGACTGTCCCTACTGTCATTATGCCAGACGGGCGGTAGAAGAGCTTGTGAAAGAAGATCCGGTATACGGCGAAGTGAAGATTGACTGGATCGAGGAGAGCGCAAGGCCGGAGATCGCGAATCAGTATGACTACTATTATGTGCCGACGATCTTTGAAGGAAAAAAGAAACTCTACGAGGCGCATCCTTCAGAGACTTACGACGATTGTAAGAAGCATGTGCGCGCAGCGTTGGACGCCGTGCTGGAAAAGGCTCAGTAAAATACGCAAGCAATAAGCGGGGGAAGCCAAAAGCGCGCTTCCCCCTGTAAAATATATGAAATTTATCGTTTCCCGTATGTTCCATGCAATGGGATGTTATGCGATCCGACTGAGTTTTTCGCTGTGGGTCTGGATTACTTTTTTCATGACTGCAACATCCGTTTCCAATGCATCAATACGAGCTTTTTCTTTTGTATAGTTTTGTGCGGCTGGCATGTAGTTTTCGGCCAATATCCAGATGTTTTTATCAGTTACATTTTCTAAATGCAATTGAATATTCTGGACGTTAACTTTCAAAGTCTCCACTTCGGTGTTTAAGGTTTCAAAATGAACCTTCAAAGCTTCAACTTTGACCTTCAAAGTTTCAACTTCAGTATGCAAGGCTTTAAAGTTAGCTTTCAAGGTTTCAACATCAGCCTTTAAATCCTGCACGTCGGTTTTCAAGGTTTCAACGTCGGCTTTCAAACCTTGCACGTCAGCCTTCAATCCCTGAATCTCTTCTGTCAGAGGCCGGATCTCTGCCCTTAGCTTTTCTTCAAAAATGACAGAGATTTTTGATAGTAGTTCGTCAGTTGTCATTGCGTTCCTCCCTTCTTTTATGATGATGATATTATATCATGAAGAAAGGACAAAAATCAATTCTTTTCGACAAAAAATCACAAAATAAATTGAGATATCACATATTCATAATGACACAAGCAATCAGATATTTTAACCGGTCTTCGGAGGATTCCAGATTACAGTCCAAAAGTTTTTTAATGTTATTAATGCGATAGATCACAGTGTTGCGGTGGGTAAATAATTGTTGTGCCACCTTCTGGATGCTCCGCTCGTTTTCCAGATAACGGCGCAGGGTTTCTACATAGGCGGTTCGGTGCTGCCGGTCATATTCGATCAGCGGGCGGAGGGTTTCTTCTCCCATTTCACGGAGCAGCGGTTCATCGGATACCTGCCCAAGCAGCCGGTAGATTCCCATCTCATCAAACCAGAGAAGGGGGCGGCCGGTGCGCAGCGCCAGATTCAGGGCGGCTCTGGCACGTTTATAGGCTAACGGCAGATTTGTGATATCGGTGACCATGCTGCCTGCGCCTACGGATACCTGACGGGACGGCAGCCTGCGGTTCAGCCTTTTTACAAATCCTCTTACAATGTCCCGCAGTTCTTTTTCTGTCACTGCATTTACTACCATCACAAAGCAGGAATCATAGTAAAAAAACTGTCCGTTGTGAGTAATATTTTCCAGATTGATCTGCATCTGGTAGCTGATGCGCAGCCGTTCTACCGTATCCATCACATCCAGATCGCCTGTAGAGATCAAAATAATCTGGAAGGTGCCGTCCACATCAAAATAAGGAAGCAGATCCTGCCTGTGCAGTTCGGCGGTTTCCGGTTCGTTGATGATGCCGATCAGCGTCTGGGAGATCTGTTCATCCACAGCGCTCTGCAGAAAAACCCGTGTGCTCAGATCCTTGATCATGTCATACAGGGAAGTGCTCCATGGAACAGTCAGAAGCGGAAAATTGTTCTCATCACAGTACTGTATCACAGAGTCAGGAATGACATGGATGTATTGACCGGTGTTGACGATCAGCCCTGAGGCGTGAAGCGTTACCAGCTTTTTCACCAGCGTCAGAAGCGATTCTTCGGTAGAAAAGCCAAGTCCGGTGGTGACGGCCAGATCTTTCCCTTTAAAATCCTTCAGCACCATGCTGTCCTCAATCAAAAGGATCCAACTGATGGAGTTGGACCAGCCTCCCTTACCGGCGATCATTTCCATTTGGTACTTGTCTCTGGAAATTGTTTTCATATCTTCGATCGTAAATGACATAGGATCTCCTTTCCGAAGCGTTTAGGTAACGTTGTGATCGGCGGACCGTAATACGGTTTTGAATCTGCCGCCAATGGGATCTGGAACGCTCCACCTCAGATCCCGGTATGCTTCTAAATCATTTGACAGTGCAACACGATTGTGCTCACAGCACATATTTTCCTCTGGAAGATTGGAACCATGGCCTATAGAATTCCGAATTATTTTTGGTATAATATGGTTAGAAAATACAAAATAGTCTTTTAAATACAAAATAGCAGGGGGGATTTGAAATGTCAATGATTCAGACAAAATACTGTGAATCTTTTATCAGAAATAATGAAATGCCCAAGTGGATGCGGGATGAGCGTTATGAGTATTGCGAGCCGGCAGCAATGAGAATGAATAGGAAGAACGGTTTGTTTTATGCGATTGTTTCGGCACTTGCCATGCTGAGATAATGAAACAGAGGCAGTTGTGGATTTTTCATAAGGACACGATAGATGAGGAGCCATTGCACGGTTTGATGTTTGACCGGCGATGGCTCTCTCTTTTCCTGAAAAAACCTGTTGCAAAAAGAACAAATGTTCTGTATAATAAAAGAAAAAAGACATCAGTTCCAGAATAAGACAGGAGGTGACGGCCGTGGGAGAGTTTCTTGGCATACAGGATACAGAGATCAAAGGTTATTATCGAAAGGTAGCTGTAGGATGCTGGTTTACGGCCACCGGCCGGGCAATCCCGAAAATGCTGCGGTATGAGGACGAGGAAGGGCTTCGGCATGTAGTGGAGCATATTCAGGTGCTGGAGGATGATCAGAGGCAATGCACCGGGATCCTGATCCGGCGCTACGACTGCCGTGCATTGATCAATGGGGCGTGGAGAGAGTTCGTGCTGCTCTATCATCCCGGAGAAAATATCTGGGATATGATCCTGCCGGGAAGCTAGCTGCATACGCGCATATCTGTCTGTAGGCAGGGATCAGGAACATTTTGGATCACCGGGTTACAAAAAGAGCCGGAAACGGCGCTGCCTGTCTCATCCTGCCAACAAAGCCGGCGGAGGGAGAATGAAGGGACCGCTACAGTCATTCTGTTTTGCTTCGGTTTTCCATTAATTCCAGAATGGCGTCCACAGTCTGTTTTTGCTGTACTTCCGGACTGATCTTTGCAGTCCCGTCCCCTTTTTGCCGGCCATAATTTCCAAATCCTGCATGGTTGCCGCCGTCTATGCAGAGTTCGGTGTAGTCTGTGGGCATCCATTTCTTTCCTTCAGATACTTTTTCCATGTTCAGTACGCCGTCTTCACTGCCGTAGACGGATAGGACAGCAGCAGAGCCCTCTTTTAAATTTTTTGTGGGGTATGCGGCCAGAAGGATCAGGCCGTCCAACTGGTTTAAGTGAGAGGAGGCCCAAGAGGCGGCCATTGCTCCGCCAAGGGAATGCCCGGACAGATACCAGTGGTCATATTGATAAGAGGCCATGATGCCGGATGCTTTGTTTTGCCCCAAAAACGCCAGATTGCAAGGCATTTTTACCAGAAAACAATCCACGCCCTGCTCTGCCAGTTGCAAGAAAAGCGGCGCATAGGCGGTATATTCTACTTTGGCGCCGGGATAAAAGATCAGAGCATTTTCTTCCCCGGGGCCGTCCAAAAAAAGACCTTCGGAAATTTCGGACACGGTTACGCTGTCGTTTCCATTCAGGTATTCTTTTACGGATTCGTCACTGTGGTAATAGTCGTTTACATAGACAATACAGCCCGATGCCAAAAGCAGCAGGATCAGCGCCGGGATCCATATCTTTTTTTGTTTCCAAATCGAGTTCATGATCGATACCAAACCTTTCCGGTGCAGATTCGCCCATATGAAAGTCGCAGACGCAAAAAGTGAAAGAAGGAGTGTGTTTGTATCTGCCAAATACCGGACGCTGCATACACAGTTTTTTATAATAGTATAGCATGAAAGAAAGGAAAGTTCCATAGATCTGCGGCTTTTTCCGGCAAAGCCACTGAAACGCTAGGGAGATTGTTGTGGAATGATATGTCAGATTCCGCTCAGACTCTGCGACGGATGCCATTGCAGAGCAAGTTCTGTGACCACCAGCCAGAGGCAGCCAGAGAATCTTCCGGAACGATTATTCAAAAACAGGTTGTTTCCTTTCAGAAAATAGTGTGGTATAATATCCGCAAAGGGCAGAGCAGGATATCAGGAAAACCTGGCATGGGCAGATGATTTGCATGATATCCTGCGAGCGAAGCGAACTCGGAAATCCAAAGGATTTTCGAGTCACTGCCCGTCATTTGACGAGTGCCTCCATCGAGACGGTAGTCGGTACATCAATTTATAAAAATATATTATTTACACTATTTCATACAAAAGGAGAACAGCCTATGAAGAAGATTATTTCAGGAAAGGTCAGAGAGGTCTACGAGATCAATGACAAAGAGCTTGTGATCGTCACCACGGACAGGATTTCCGCTTTTGACGTGATCTTAAGATCCGAGATCAAAAACAAGGGCGTCGCATTAAACCTGATTTCCCTGTATTGGTTCGATTACACAAAAAATATCGTGCCCAATCATGTGATCTCATCAAAGCTTTCCGATATGCCGGAGCAGTTCGCAAAGGATCCCGCCCGGTACGAAAACCGTACGGTGCTTGTGAGGAAGCTGAAGATGCTTCCCTTTGAATTTATTGTGCGGGGCTATATGTTCGGCAGTATGTGGGAGGAATATAAAGATTCTCATACATTCTGCGGCAATTATGTAGAAGGTGAGTACAGCCTTGCCCAGAAGCTGGCAAAGCCCATCGTGACGCCCTCCAGCAAAAGCACCAGCGGCCACGACGTGTACATTTCGCTGGATAAGCTGAGAGAGGAGATCGGGGCAGAAAAAGCGGACAGGATCTGCGACATCTGCCTACAGCTTTACAACGCCTGCTATGCCCACGCCCTTGAGAAGGGGATTATTCTGGCGGATACAAAATTCGAGTTTGGTTATGACGAGGATGGAACGATCGTGCTGGGAGATGAGATCTTTACGCCGGATTCCAGCAGGTTCTGGGCGGCTGAAGATTATCAGACAGGGATTTCTCCTAAGTCCTATGACAAGCAGTTTGTTCGCGACTGGCTGATCAAGAACGATCTGAAGGGCGTGACGCCTGCGCCGGAACTGCCGCAGGAGATTGTGGACGCCACATCAGCCATTTATATGGAGTGCCTGCACAAGATCACAGGGTGATATCTGGTTCGGAGGACGCCTTCGCATCGAAACGTTTCTTCGCTGACAGCAGGTCTATGCTTTTACGGTACACAGGCTGCCCTGAAAAGAAAATCGGAAAAATGCGCCGGTGTCCTCCAAAGAATGATGATAAATTATGAATACAGGATTATTATAAGCTGTCTGGCAGCATGTTGTCAAAAAACTGTTAGTTGAGTTCTCTCAATCAACGATTGGACAGCCGTTATTGGTCTGACGCCTCCGGGTGGTAGACCTCCGGCAGGATCTGCCAAAGCCGCAGAGAAAGATTCGGAATGGAGATTTAAATGGAAAAGACAGTGGCGATTGCGAAATGCGAACAATATGACAAGGATATGTTGAAAACAGTGGTTCAGCAGCAGTTTGATAGTCTGCAGATCAGCAAGGACTTTTTTGCGGGAAAGCGCGTGGTGGTCAAGCCAAACCTTCTTGCCAGAAGGGAGCCGGAAAAGGCGGTTACTACCCATCCGGCGGTTGCGCTGGCAGTGATCGAACTGTTGATTTCCTATGGGGCGCAGGTGACCGTAGCGGAGAGCCCGGCGGGGGTTTATACGGAGCATGCGCTGCGGGAAGCTTACAAAGCCTCCGGATTCATGGAGGAGGCAGAAAAAGCCGGCGCGGTCTTCAACTATGATATTTCCAGCCGGGATGTGTCCGCACCGGAGGGAATCGCCTGCAAGGGCTTCCATATGATTACGCCCGTCTGTGAGGCGGATATTGTAGTGGATCTGTGTAAGTTAAAGACCCATTCTCTTACCAAGATGACCTGCGGTGTAAAAAATCTCTTTGGTGTGGTTCCGGGGACAGAAAAAGTAGAGATGCATGCTCGGTTCAGCAATTCCACCGTTTTTGCCCAGATGCTCCTTGATCTGTGCGAGACCATTTACAGGCAAAAGCCGGTGATCACGGTCTGCGACGCCATTCTTGCGATGGAAGGCGAAGGACCCGGCACAGGCACGCCCCGCAGGCTGAACGCGCTTCTTTCCAGCAAAAGCCCTTATGCCCTTGATCTTGCGTGCTGCGAATTGATCGGATTCGGCAATACCATTGAGATGCTGGAGCTGGCAAAGAAGAGAGGCTTATGCCCGGAAAGCGCAAAAGGGCTTACGGTCATCGGCACACCTATCGAGGAATTGGCGGTCCGTGATTTTGTGGAACCGAAATCCCAGAAGATGTCGCGTCTGATCAGGATGATACCGCCTTTTATGAAGCCCAGACCCGTGATCAACCAGAAGGTCTGTGTCGGCTGCGGGCAGTGTGCCAGAAGCTGTCCGGAAAAGACCATTACGCTGGAGAATAAGAAGGCGTTTATCAACAGGAAAAACTGCATCCGGTGTTTCTGCTGTCAGGAGCTTTGCCCTTATAAGGCGGTAGAGATCAAACGCAGTATTATTTTTGAAAAACTGGTAAAATAGAGAGAAAAGCGCGTTTCAGAAGGAACGCTCGTCCATGGCGGGAGCGGGCTACGGCGGCAGAAAAAGGCAAGCGCAGTATCCGTGCCGCGGAACTTTCGTTTATTCCAGCAGTTCCAAAAGCCCGCCAAGCCCCTTCTCTTCAAAAATATTCCGGTAATAGCTGACTTCCTCCCGGATAATGTCGTCGATGACCTGCATGCCGAGCAACTCTACAGGGGCTTTGTCATTAAATGATTTTAGCACGTTTTGCCCATGTGGGCAAGGGCCGAAAAAAGACGCGGTTTGCAAGGTGCGGCTTTGGCGCAGAACTGAGAAGCCGGGTTTTGTGGTTCGCAAAAATCAGGAGAGGAAGAGTAGATATGAAAGCATTGTTTGTAGACGCATGTGTGAGAGAGCATTCCAGAACAAGAACACTTTGCGAGGCGTATATGCGTACCCATTGGGAAGAACGAGACGTGGATATTCAGAAATTGGAATTAGAAAAGGAACCGCTTGTTCCTCTTGATCGGGAACGGCTGCTTAAAAGAGACAGCGACATCGCTGCCGGAAATTTCCTGTCGGAGGAGTACCGGTACGCCAGAGAATTTGCCGGTGCGGATGAAATCTTGATCGGGGCGCCGTACTGGGATTGCTCTATTCCCGCAAAACTGAAAACATGGCTGGAACTGGTCTGTGTAAACGGCATCGCCTTCCGGTACGGGAGGACGGGCGGCCTGTGAAGGTATGCAGAGCGAAGAAGCTGATCATCATTACGACCGCCGGTGGTTATCTTTTAGAGGACAATTCTCTGGAACGTTACTGGAAAGAAATGTGCGGTCTGTTCGGCATCCCGGAAATGCGCTTTTATAAGGCGGAAGGTTTGGATATCTGGGGAAATGATCCTGAGCGGATCATGCAGAAAGCGATAGAAGAAATATTCCGCGGCGAATTGTAATTTTCAGATCCGCGGAAGGCGCTTTTGCATATCGGAGCATAGAACAAAGAGCAAACGGAGGAATCTATGGGCAGGATCGGAGTGATCTCGGACACGCACGGCTTGCTGCGCGAGGAGGTAAAAGAACAGTTAAAAGGCTGTCAGGCAATTTTGCATGCCGGTGATATCAACAGGCCGGGGCTATTGGAGGAGTTGTCGCAGATCGCGGAGGTTTACGCAGTCCGGGGCAATGCGGACAAGGGCGACTGGGCGGATGCGCTGCCAGAAACCTTGCGCATTGCCTTTTCTGGGTTAAAAATATTTATGATCCACAACAAAAAAATGATCCGGGAGGATATCTTAGACGCGGATCTGGTGATCTTTGGCCATTCTCATAAATATGAGGAGTTCGCGCAGGGGAAACAGCGCTGGCTGAATCCCGGCAGCTGCGGCGGCAGGCGGTTTTCTCTGCCGGTGAATATGGCAGTGGTCACTCTGGATAAAAATGGGACGTTCCAGATCAGAAAGATCGATCTTGGCACAAAGGAGCCGGCCAAGAGACAGGAGGAACTGCCGGAGGGAAGAGAGAAAGAGATCATCACTGCGATCATGAAGGAGATGGATCGTGGAAGAACTGTAGCCGTGATGGCTTCTAAACATCGGATCAGCGAAGAACTGACGGATCAGATCTGCCGGGTGATCGTCACCCATCCCGGCGTGGACGCAGACGGGATATTAAATCGGATGCAGATTCTGCGAAAGAAAGAGTAGGTAAAAAAGAATACAATAAAACCTTGAAAGGAGCATAAAAAAACCCTTGAAAAATCAAGGGTTTCAAAGCGCGAGACGGGATTCGAACCCGCGACCCTCGCCTTGGCAAGGCGATACTCCACCACTGAGCCACTCGCGCATCTCTTAAGCACAAATCATATAATACATGAAAGCAGGCTGATTGTCAACAACAAATTTAAAATTTTTTAATTAAATTTGGGAATACCGCTTTTTGGCCGGGTGCATTGCGTGGCCTTTTCGGAAATGAAGTCTTGCAAAATGAGGTTTAAATATTTGTAATAAACAATCAAAAGATTTGCAATGGAAACTTCAATCATTCTCTTTAGATGCCTATTGAGAAAATTGTCGAAATTTGTTAAAATAATACCCATGATTTTCGGGAAAAGAGTGAATGCTAGATGGTATTTTCCAGTTTAACCTTTCTATGTGTGTTTTTGCCGCTCAATTTATTTGCCTACATCTGCCTTGCAAAGACTACCCGGCAAAAAAATATGGTTATGCTGGGATTTTCTTTGTTTTTTTATATGTGGGGCGGCCCGCGGTTTCTGCTGCTCCTTCTTGCAATGACCGCTATCTGTTGGATCAGCGGTATCATCATGGACCGGCTGCCCTCAAGGCAACGCAGAAAACCGGTGCTCGTTGTCTGTTGTGTGCTGATGCTGGGCCTTCTCGGGATCTTTAAGTATACCGGTTTCTTTCTCAGCAGTTTTCATGCCATTTTCGGCGTGCCGAAGGAAATTCCGGAGATCGTGCTGCCCATCGGCATTTCTTTTTATACTTTCCAGTTGTTGTCTTATGCGGTGGATGTGTACCGGGGACAGGTACGCGCCCAGTACCGGTACTGGCTGCTGCTTTTGTACGCGTCCATGTTCCATCAGTGTATCGCCGGCCCGATCATCCGTTATCAGGATATCCACCGGGAGATCATTCATCGGACAATGGATATCAATTCGCTGTCTGCGGGCATCGGACGGTTTGCGGCGGGACTTGCGAAAAAAGCGGTGCTGGCAAATTCCTGCGCGAAGGTGGCGGATACGCTGCTTCCTTCCGGTGCGGAGGCGATCAAACAGGCGCCTGCGGCAGCGCTCTGGCTTGGTATGCTGTTCTACATGCTGCAGATCTATCTTGATTTTTCGGCCTATTCGGATATGGCTATCGGTATGGGCCATATGATCGGCTTTCACTATAAAGAGAATTTTAATTATCCCTACACGGCAACGTCCGTCACGGATTTCTGGCGCAGGTGGCACATTTCCCTCAGTAGTTTTTTCAGGGATTATGTTTACATTCCCCTTGGAGGCAACAGAAAAGGAGAAAAAAGGCGTGTGCTGAATCTGTTTATCGTGTGGTTCCTCACGGGCATGTGGCATGGCGCAAGCTGGAATTTTATTCTCTGGGGACTTTATTTCTTTGTGTTTCTTGTGATAGAAAAGTACATTTTACTGGAGTTTCTGGATTCTGTTCCGAAGATCCTATCCCATATTTATTTGATATTGGTGGTATATTTCGGTTGGGTGTTGTTCCGGTTTGAGAGCCTTTCGGAAATTTCGGCGGTATTTCAGGGCATGTTTGGCTTAAACGGCAACAGCTTTACCAGCTTTAAGACGGCGCTGCAATTTAAAAACGAACTGTTTTTCCTGATCGTCGCTGTCATTGCGGTAACGCCGTTGGTGAAGAACCTGCTTCAAAAGGTAAAAGCATATGCCTTGGAAAGATTTACGGTCCCTTATCTGTATTATATCTGTGAAGTGATAGCGCCGCCGCTGCTTTTGCTTTTATCGGTGATGGCGCTGGTAGGCGACAGCTACAATCCGTTTATCTATTTTCAGTTTTGATAGGGAAAAGGCAGGAAAACGCGGCGGGTCCGGTCTGGCAAAAAGCCGGCAGGGATGCGGCAAGGGTCCGCAGGAACGGAGAAATCATGAACAAAAATATTTCAAATAAAAAAGA
>CANQQN010000007.1 GCA_947625995.1 uncultured Lachnospiraceae bacterium | reverse complement strand
CCCGGGTGCGGGAAGCCGGAGCATGGAGGCGGAGCGTATCGTAAAGCTCCAGCCGGCCTATAAGGATTATCTTTGGGGCGGCAGCCGTCTGCGGGAGCGGTTCCGCAAGGCAAGCGATCTGGAGAGGATCGCCGAAAGCTGGGAATTGTCCGCCCATGAGGCGGGGCAGAGCGTGATCGCCGAAGGCCGTTATAAGGGTATGCTGTTTGGGGAGTACCTGAACAGGATAGGCAAAGGGGCTTGGGGCTGGAAATGCCAGTCGTTTTCCCGGTTCCCGATCCTGATCAAGCTTCTGGATGCCAGAGAGGATTTGTCCATTCAGGTGCATCCGGACGATGAGTATGCGCTGACAAACGAGGGAGAATGCGGCAAATATGAAATGTGGCATATTTTGGACTGCGCGCCGGGGGCCTCGGTTTACCACGGCTTTCTCCGGGATACCACGCCGGAGGAACTGCGCAGGCGCATTGCCGACGGCACATTGACAGAACTTTTACGGGAGCTTCCCGTCAGTCCGGGCGATACGGTTTTCATTCCAACCGGATGTGTCCACGCGGTGAGAGGCGGGATCCTGCTCTGTGAGATCCAGCAGAATTCCGACAGTACCTACCGGCTCTACGATTACAACCGGGAGGACAGATACCATAACCGGCGGCCGCTTCATGTGGATAAGGCGCTGGATGTGCTGGACCTTCAGGGGGAAGGAAAGCAGCCGTCCCTTGTGAAAACAGCCGATATGCTCCACTGGGTACAAGGAGACGGGTTTGAAAAAAGTACCCTTGGAACCTGCAAATACTTTGAGAGCGTCTGCTACAATATAAAAGAATCCGCATCCATTGAAGGCGACGACGCTTCGTTTTTGTCTGTGCTGTTTGTGGACGGAGAAGGCGTGATCGAAGCCGGGGGAAAGTCTCTTGCCTTCTGTAGTGGGGACAGCTTTTTTATCTCCGCAGGAAAAGGGAGCGTCAGGATCTCGGGGGAAAGCCGCTGTATCGTCACATATGTATAGGCCTGTCCGGGCTGCCAAAAGCCGCGAACATTACAAAATTTAGCAATATGGCTTGACAACCGGCGGATAAATAAAGTATACTGTTTCAGTATCTGTGTAACAGATACACCATAGAGGTTAAAATATGACTGCAGGAGGTGAAAAAGAATGCCTACATTTAACCAATTAGTTAGAAAAGGAAGACAGACATCTGTTAAGAAGTCTACGGCTCCCGCTCTGCAGAGAGGATTCAACTCCCTGAGGAAAAGGGCCACAGATACTTCTTCTCCCCAGAAGAGAGGTGTTTGCACCGCAGTGAAAACTGCGACTCCCAAGAAGCCTAACTCAGCGCTCCGTAAGATTGCCAGAGTACGTCTTTCTAACGGTATCGAGGTAACAAGCTATATTCCCGGTGAGGGCCACAACCTTCAGGAGCATAGCGTTGTGCTGATCCGTGGCGGCCGTGTAAAGGACCTTCCCGGTACCAGATACCATATCATCAGAGGTACGTTGGATACAGCCGGTGTCGCCAAGAGAAGACAGGCCCGCTCCAAATACGGCGCGAAGAGGCCGAAGGCTTAAAGGGATAACTAGTTGTATTCAAAACGAAAGGTTAGTGCCGGTATTCAACGCGTATCGAACGCGGGGCGTTCCATACGTGATCACACCTGATTTTCAGATAAATCAAGCGTTTTATCCGGTATACGAAAGGGTATACCGCAGCAGTACCGCACGAACACAAGTTGGATCACACATGTGAGTACCGATGAATTAATTTCATGATTAAGGAGGGAAGTATCGTGCCACGTAAAGGACATACTCAAAAAAGAGACGTTTTGGCAGATCCCGTGTACAACAACAAAGTGGTGACAAAGCTGATCAACAATATCATGTTGGACGGCAAGAAAGGCGTTGCCCAGAAGATTGTATACGGCGCATTTGAAACGGTAGCCGAAAAGACAGGCAAGGATGCTCTGGAAGTATTTGAAGAGGCCGTCAGCAATATCATGCCTGTTCTGGAAGTAAAAGCAAGACGTATCGGTGGCGCCACCTATCAGGTGCCTATCGAGGTAAGGCCGGACAGACGGCAGGCGCTTGCGCTTCGCTGGCTGACCACATATTCTCGCGCAAGAGGCGAGAAGACCATGAAAGAAAGATTGGCAAATGAAATAATGGATGCAGCGAACAATACAGGCTCATCTGTAAAGAGGAAAGAAGATATGCACAAAATGGCAGAGGCCAACAAAGCCTTCGCGCACTACAGATTCTAATGCTGTAGGCTATGCCACGAGGCTTCAGCCTTCGCGCACTACAGATTCTAATGCTGTAGGCTATGCCGCGAGGCTTCAGCCTTCGCGCACTACCGCTTCTAAGTATCTTCTGAAATTAAGGAGGAATATTTGTTGGCTGGAAGAGAATATCCGCTGGAGAGAACCAGAAACATCGGTATCATGGCGCACATCGATGCAGGTAAGACTACATTGACAGAGCGTATCCTTTATTATACCGGTGTGAATTATAAGATTGGTGATACTCACGAGGGTACGGCGACCATGGACTGGATGGAGCAGGAGCAGGAGAGAGGTATTACCATCACTTCCGCAGCTACCACCTGTCACTGGACGCTGGAGGAAAAGACTAAGAAAAAGCCCGGTGCGCTGGAACACCGCATCAACATCATCGATACCCCGGGACACGTGGACTTTACCGTTGAGGTAGAGCGTTCCCTGCGTGTGCTGGACGGCGCTGTAGGTGTGTTCTGTGCAAAGGGCGGTGTTGAGCCGCAGTCAGAAAATGTCTGGCGGCAGGCTGACACTTACAACGTTCCCAGAATGGCATTTATCAACAAGATGGATATTCTGGGCGCAGATTTTTACAATGCTGTAGATATGATCAAGACCCGTTTGGGCAAGAATGCAGTGCCCCTGCAGCTGCCCATCGGCAAGGAAGACGATTTCAAGGGCATCATCGACCTGTTCGAGATGCAGGCGTACATCTACAATGACGAGAAGGGCGAGGACGTGACCGTCTGCGATATCCCCGACGACATGAAAGATGACGCTGAGATGTACCGCACAGATATGATCGAGAAGATCTGCGAGACAGACGACGATCTGATGATGGAATATCTGGAAGGAGAGGAGCCCTCTGCAGATGCGCTGAAGGCGGCTCTTCGCAAGGCTACCTGCGAATGCACCATCGTTCCCGTTTGCTGCGGCAGCGCATACAGGAACAAGGGCGTACAGAAGCTTCTGGACGCTATCGTGGAATATATGCCCGCGCCTACCGACATCCCCGCTATCAAGGGCGTGGATATGGACGGCAACGAGGTGGAGAGACATTCTTCCGACGAGGAACCTTTCTCCGCGCTGGCATTTAAGATCATGGCGGATCCTTTTGTAGGTAAGCTCGCATTCTTCCGTGTGTATTCCGGTACCATGAATTCCGGTTCCTATGTGCTCAACGCCACCAAGGGCAAGAAAGAGCGCGTGGGACGTATCCTGCAGATGCACGCAAACAAGAGAGCGGAACTGGATAAGGTATATTCCGGTGATATCGCCGCGGCAGTAGGCTTTAAGCTGACCACAACCGGCGATACCATCTGCGACGAGCAGCATCCGGTGATCTTGGAGTCCATGGAATTCCCCGAGCCGGTAATCGAGCTGGCCATTGAGCCTAAGACCAAAGCAGGTCAGGGCAAGATGGGTGAAGCGCTTGCGAAGCTGGCTGAGGAGGATCCTACGTTCCGCGCCCATACGGATCCGGAGACGGGCCAGACGATCATCGCAGGTATGGGTGAGCTTCATCTGGAGATCATCGTTGACAGGCTTCTCCGCGAGTTCAAGGTAGAGGCAAACGTAGGCGCACCTCAGGTTGCTTACAAGGAGACCTTCACAAAGGCTGTGGATGTGGACAGCAAGTACGCGAAGCAGTCCGGCGGCCGCGGCCAGTATGGCCATTGTAAGGTACACTTTGAGCCTATGGACGCAAATGGCGATGAACTGTTTAAGTTTGAATCCACTGTTGTGGGCGGTGCCATTCCCAAGGAATATATCCCCGCTGTGGGCGAGGGTATCGAGGAGGCTGCCAAAGCAGGTATCCTTGCGGGATTCCCTGTACTTGGTATTCACGCCACTGTTTATGACGGCTCCTATCATGAGGTGGACTCCAGCGAGATGGCGTTCCACATCGCAGGCTCCCTTGCGTTCAAGGAGGCTATGCAGAAGGCAGGCGCCGTGCTCCTTGAGCCTATCATGAGAGTGGAAGTGACCACGCCTGAGGATTATATGGGCGATGTGATCGGTGATATTAACTCCCGACGCGGACGTATCGAAGGTATGGACGACATCGGCGGCGGCAAGATGATCCGCGGATTCGTGCCTCTGGCTGAGATGTTCGGCTACTCCACAGACCTGCGTTCACGCACACAGGGCCGCGGCAACTACTCCATGTTCTTTGAGAAATACGAGCAGGTGCCCAAGTCCGTACAGGAAAAGATCCTTTCCGCAAAGAATAAATAGGATCTTGGCCTGTCCGCAAAATGTCCATGAACCCGCCTGCGCAGGCAAGGCTCCTTCATGGCCGCTTGTGGGACTTTTATAGTAAAATTTTCCTTTGAGATGCTTTTTCTACTTGAAATATTGTAAAGTTTGCAATATAATCAAAAATAGCATATTAATCTTAAAAAAAGCCCGTTGGGCGAAAGTTAAGGAGGACCATTAAAATGGCAAAAGCAAAATTTGAGAGAACCAAACCCCATTGTAATATTGGTACCATCGGCCACGTTGACCATGGTAAAACAACGCTGACCGCCGCGATCACCAAGGTGCTGGCAGAGAGAGTTGCAGGAAATGTTGCTACAGACTTTGACAACATTGATAAGGCTCCCGAAGAGAGAGAGAGAGGTATCACCATTTCTACCGCTCACGTTGAGTATGAGACAGAGAAGCGTCACTACGCACACGTTGACTGCCCGGGACATGCCGATTATGTAAAGAACATGATCACCGGTGCTGCGCAGATGGACGGCGCTATTCTGGTAGTTGCTGCTACTGACGGTGTGATGGCTCAGACAAAAGAGCATATCCTTCTTTCCCGTCAGGTAGGTGTTCCCTATATCGTTGTATTCATGAACAAGTGCGATATGGTTGACGATCCCGAGCTTCTTGAACTGGTTGAGATGGAGATCACAGAGCAGCTTGAAGAATATGAGTTCACAGATTGCCCGATCATTCAGGGTTCTGCTCTGAAGGCTCTTGAAGATCCTTCAAGCGAATGGGGCGACAAGGTTATGGAACTGATGGATACTGTTGACGAGTATATCCCTGATCCTCAGCGTGCTACAGATCAGCCGTTCCTGATGCCTGTAGAGGATGTATTTACCATCACAGGCCGTGGTACTGTTGCTACCGGTAGAGTAGAGCGTGGTACCCTTCATCTGAATGAAGAGGTTGAGATCGTTGGTATCAAGGAAGAGACAAGAAAGACTGTTGTAACCGGTATCGAGATGTTCCGTAAGCTCCTTGACGAGGCTGTTGCAGGCGATAACATCGGCGCTCTGCTTCGTGGTGTGAACAGAACCGATATCGAAAGAGGACAGGTTGTGGTAAAGCCCGGTTCCATCAAGTGCCATTCCAAATTTACCGCTCAGGTATACGTTCTGACCAAGGATGAGGGTGGCCGTCACACACCTTTCTTCAACAACTACAGACCGCAGTTCTACTTCAGAACAACTGACGTTACCGGCGTTTGCATGCTTCCCGAGGGAACAGAGATGTGTATGCCCGGCGACAATGTAGAGATGACCATCGAACTGATCCATCCCGTAGCTATGGAGCAGGGTCTTACCTTCGCTATCCGTGAGGGTGGTAGAACAGTTGGTTCAGGCAGGGTTGCTTCTATCATTGAGTAATCAAAAGAATTATAGTAAAATCAAGGCTTCCGGAGGATGCTCCGGGAGCCTTTTTACATGAAAAGCCACTTTAGAGAGCTAAAGTGGCTACAATATTTTATTCTGTAATTCCTGAATGAATAACGCTTTCATCAATTTTGTACATTATCATACTTGCAGACATAATCTGACGCATTGCGTCTTCTGGAGTTATGTATAGATTTTCGTGTGTAACTGGATTCCTTAAAGCAATCATTGCGCCTTCTGCCATTTTCATAAAACCTAATTTGGTTTACTCACGTCAGCGACAAGAATTTCGGAGAGGGATATACAAAAGAGGCAATCAGAGAAAAGCGGAGATTATGAAATATGCGAAGCAGTATGTGGAAAACAAGACATATCAAAAAGGATATGAGAAAAAGAGGGTGACTGCTATGAATATTACTTATGAAAATGTGAAGATTATCTGATACCGAACTTAATCCCAAATCCAGAGCCAGAGGGAAAATTACAATTGTGTATATAGTTGCAAAGTAGCTCGAAATTCACAAAGTTTTGTGTTATACTACAAATTAGTTAAGTAACGATATGTAAAGCAGGTTAAAGAATAAGAATGGAGGCGGTAACCTTATGAAAAAACTGCCAGAAACATTAGACGCAGATAACTCCTTGAATGAATTATGCAAAAATTCAATAGATTTAGTTGAATACGCAAGAGGAATCACTGCAAAACAAATTAATATTATCCAGTTAATGACATTTTATTCCATTGGAAGATGGATTGTGGAAGAACAGCAGCAAGGTAAAAGCAGAGCGAAATATGGTCAACAGGTGATAAAACGCCTTTCGGAAGCGTTGACGGAGCAGTATGGAAGAGGATTCTCTGTAGATACATTGGAGAACGCGCGAAGATTTTTTCTTATCTATCAAGATAGAATTTCCGAAACAGTGTTTCGGAAATTTGCTGTGGAAAAATCCGAAACAGTGTTTAGCCTTTTTGAAAAAGAAAAGCCGTTCACGCTTCCGTGGTCTCATTATCTTCAATTAATGCGTATTAAAGATGAAAATGAGAGAAAATTTTATGAAATAGAAGCGACAAATGAGGCATGGGGAATACGCACATTGCAAAGACAGTATAATTCGAGCCTTTATGAAAGACTGGCTTTGAGCAGGGAAAAGGACGAAGTGCTACGGCTTGCATCTGAGGGAAATGTTATCACGAAACCACAGGACATTGTAAAGCAACCTACTGTACTTGAATTTCTTGGATTAGATGAAAAAGCAAAGTATGTGGAATCTGATTTAGAAACAGCAATTATCAATAAATTGCAAAAGTTTCTTTTGGAATTGGGCAAAGGGTATCTGTTTGAAGCAAGACAGAAGCGATTTACGTTTAATGAAGATAACTATTATGTGGATCTTGTGTTTTATAATAGGATTTTACGGTGTTATGTGTTGATAGATTTGAAGATTGATAAGTTAACACATCAGGATTTGGGACAGATGATGATGTATGTGCACTACTATGATAGATATGAGAAACTGTCGGAGGAGAATCCGACAGTTGGAATTTTGTTATGTAAGGAAAAGGATGACGCCCTTGTAGAGATTACATTACCGGATGATGCCAATATCTATGCTTCGGAGTATCAAATATATTTGCCGGACAAGAAGGAGCTTCAGAAGAAATTAAAGGAATGGATAGAAGAAGGACCGGATTTATAATTTGAATTGATGAAATATTATCATTGGCGATTGCTAATGATAGGAACAGTTGGAACAGAGAGGCGAATAACATTATTATGAACTATAATCAGAGAAGTTTGTTGAAATATCTTAACTGTAATGAATGTCTGAGTAGACATATTTGTTTTTTGTGGAGAATATCATTAGATTATTATCCGGAGAATGTGCAATATTTTGTAATAAGTATGCCACAGCCTGCTTTTAAATATAAACCCCAAACAAAACAGTGGCATGCAGATTATCAGGAAATTCAAAAACAGATAGTGCAATACTATGATGTACACAATTGTGAGTTATTAGGAAATAATATTCGTGTTCTGACGAATATCGCACAGAGAGAAAGTGACAGGCAGAAAATTAGGGAGTTGTTTAAACAGTATTTAGATATGGCGGCTAGAGCTACGGAAGAGAAAAATCCAGAATTGTCAATTATGTTTGATGGAATTGGTCTGGTATTAGCAGATGATTATTTAAAAGCTGTTGGCAAAATTTTTTCTATGTTTAAAACTTCTGAGAAAATTATAATTAACGGGACAAATAGATGTGGTTTGGAGTTGCCATAAAATCGTGTCTTTTATCTGCGGTTACATATTGTCTAAAAAATAAAAAACACAGAGAAAATCAGCAATTTCAGATAACTTGATGACAGAAAAGCCCTTAAATATGCTATTTGTTATCTTTGGTGTCATGGCGATAGAAAGCAAAAGATATGGGTATCCGCCGTCTTTGCGTTCATATTTTAGATTATATTTTTAGGACAAACACGAAAGCAATGGAAAATTTGACGATTTGATGATATAATAATTGCATGCTTGGAGGAGACATCATAATGAAAGTAAGATATACTTGTTTATAAAAGCGGATGATTGATAAGAAAATGAAAAATTCTGGGGTTAAAAAACACAGATAAGCGGTATTACCTTTCTGAATAAGGATGAGATTGATCATTATGAATATAAAAATGGAAGTCTAACCGATTACGGGTATAATAGAAATGATAAAAAGGTTGACTATGTAAATTGGTATTTCATATACGTAATTGAATTGACACTGAGAATTGGATTTTTAAATCAGAGATGAAGCAGGATTTGAAAAAATGGGGATTACTATACGGTATTTTATTGTGTGATTATAAAACATAAAAAGCAGAAATAGTGATAGGACTTATATATTTGAATGAAGCAAAACATTGTGCTGTAAAGGAAACAATAGCGATAAAGATGTAAGTGTTATAAAAGCTAATGTTGATAGTATTAATCAACAATATAATCAGCAGTTTTGTATAGATGATTAAGGAAGTGAGTAACAGGATGCAAGAAGTATTTGATTTGTCGAAATTTGATAAATATCGGGAAGACAACCGAAGAGAAGTAAAAAAGGCAAGCGTCGGGTTGCCAATTTCTCTTTGGGATACCTATTCTGCTTTCGCAAACTGTTATGGCGGAGTTATTATTCTTGGTGTTAAAGAAGAAAAGGAGGGCAGTTGGAAGTCTACTGGGCTTCGGAATGCGTCCAAACTTTGTAAGGATTTTTGGAATACGATCAACAATCCAAAGAAAGTAAGCATCAACTTGTTGTCAGAAGATGATGTTCAGATATATGAAGTGGGTGATAAGAAAGATGTTATCATGGTAATCTATGTGCCGATGGCAAAGCGGGAACAGAAGCCGGTATACATTAATAATGATATTTTTAACGGTACTTTTCGCCGCAATTTTGAGGGAGATTATCATTGCACTCGATTACAGGTAAAGACTATGCTTCGTGACCAGACGGAGCGAACGGTGGACATGGAAGTGCTGGAAAAGGCTCCTATGGAAGATTTGGATTATGACACCATTCATGGTTATCGTAACAGTCATCGCTCTTTAAAAGAGGGGCATCCATTTGAGCGCTTGAGCGATCATGAATATTTGAGGAGCATTGGCGCGGCTGCAATTTCCGAGGAAGATGGGAAGCTGCATCCAACGGCAGCAGGGATGCTGATGTTTGGAGACGAGTATAATATTGTGCGCCATTTCCCGGAGTATTTTCTAGATTATAGGGAGGAATTAGATCCCACCACACGCTGGAGCGACAGATTGCAGTCCAGTTCTGGTGAGTGGTCCGGAAATGTATGTGATTTTTATTTCAGAGTCTATAACAAAATTATTAAAGATGTCAAAGTGCCGTTTAAGATGTCCGGCGGAGAACGTATTGACGATACTCCGGTACATAAGGCACTTCGTGAAGCTTTGGCGAACTGTTTGATCCATGCAGACTATCATGGTTTGCGCGGTGTTGTGATTAGGAAAGAGACAGACAGGCTGATTTTGGCAAATCCCGGTTATGTCAGGACTGGCAAAAAGCAAATGCGTCTCGGCGGCGAGTCCGATCCGAGAAACAAGGCACTTATGAAGATGTTTAATCTTATCAATATTGGGGAACGTGCTGGAAGCGGTGTGCCAAATATTTTTAATGTGTGGGAAGATGAAGGTTGGGAGGAACCTATAATTGAGGAAAGGTTTGATCCGGATAGGACAGTGTTGACGCTTTCTTTTAAAAAAAATGGCGATAAAAAAGCGGCGATAAAAAATGGCGATAAAAAAGCGGCGATAAAAAGCGGCGATAAGAAAGTGACGAAGAAGACACAAATGCAGTATGATAAAATTCTTGAGTTTATGGAAGAAGGAAAAGAGTATTGCATTTGGGATTTTTGTGGATTGTTAGGATTAAAGGAAAGTCGAACAAAAGATATATTGAAGGGACTTTCTGATAATATTGAAACTGTTGGTAGTAATCGAGACAGACGTTACAAAAAGAAAAAGCATAATTGAATAAAGAAAACGGTATAAATTTATAAGAATTCTACTTCAAAAGGAAAGAGGAAATATACAACAGAAATAATATATTAAAGAGGAGAGAAAAATGTATTATAGAGTTGTATGTTCAAATAATGATATATATGATTTAGTGATTAAAGTAAGCTAATTTGTAGCGTTTATTTTTTGATGTGTGCACTTGTAGGTTGGAATTCTTGTGAGTTGATATATTTGAAAGAAAGTCAATTAAAAATATATTTTGAAAAATTTGCTGCGATACCATTTGTAGATCGTATCAATAACAAGGCTTCTATGGAACATATACGCAGAGGATATTTGGAAGATTTCATCCGGGAAAGCAATAGTTCGCTGATAGAAGAACTAAACACGCGTTCTTTAGAGGACTTGCTGATATCGGAAGAAGTAGCGGAAGAAAAGGATGAAGGAATTGTTATCAAAAATATTGGGCTGCTTATGTTTGGGGAAAGACCGGACAAGCACAACAGTCATTGAGGAAAAAGTGGTAAAAGTGGATGGGAAAGCGGAAGCGGAACGTTATTTCAATTATCCCTATAATGCATTGGAAGAAGCAGTTGTAAATGCCGTTTTGCATAAAAATTATAGAGAAGATGTGCCGGTAGAAATCTGCTGCAACAGTGCGAAGATATCTTAAAATGCTTGTAGATACGGAATGGGTAGTGGCTGAGGGAAGTACTAATAATTCAAAGTATCGTATATCACAGAATATGATCAATAATAAGTGATTAATATTGGAAAATGTTGTTGGCGCAGAATAAGGTACTATTATAAGAAGTGGATGATTGAATATTTGAAGCAGTACGGAAAGAATTGCTCAGAAGTCTTGTTGAGGATGGATTATTAGCGGATAAGGGAGGCGTCATATGGTACACCCAGATAAAGTTGGAATAGAAGCCAAAAACAAAGAAGATGAAAATTTCAAATTCCGCAGTTTCTTGAAAGTGCATGCAGATGAGGAAGAATTAGACAAGCAGTTTTTGCGATGGCACAAAGAACTGTTCGCTGATTACGATTGTAGTAAATGTAGAAATTGTTGCAAGATGTACAAGGGGAGTATCCCTGAAGAGGATGTAGAAAAAGATGCGGCCTATTTGGGAATTACAGCAGAACAGTTTATTGATTTCTTTTTGGAAAAAGAGGAATCGGGGATCGGGTATCAAACGAAACACAAGCCGTGTGACTTTTTACAGGAAGATGGAAATTGTAAACTTGGGGATTGCAAACCGGATAGTTGTAAGAAATATCCTTATACAGATCAGCCGGAAAGATTGTATAGTTTGTTGGGAATGTTAGATATTATTTCCATCTGCCCGGTTGCTTTTGAAATATTTGAACATTTGAAGAAAGAATACGGATTTAGAAAGAGATAGGGGAACATATGAGAAAAGAAGCATCTATAGAACAATGGAAAACATTATATGAGGCGGGAACACGCATCAGAGAACTGAAGCCATGGGAAAAGTTCTGGGATATGGATTTGATCGGCATCAGATATGGAGTTAAAGAGGAGACTATTTTCTTTAGTATACTGGGGCGAGGCGGTGATTGTTATGGAATAGTTGTCTATGAAGGATATGAGGGACTAAATAGCTTTCTAATGCTTACCATGCAGCAGAGTATGAATCTGACTCAGGACTATGCGATGTTTAACCAAAGAAATCTCACCTGCTATTGGGGTAATCGTGAGGAATTATCTGAGAAGCAAAGAAAGATTATTAAGGAATTGGGATACACATATCGCGGAAAAAATCAGTGGCTGTATTTCCTGTCTTTTGAGCCGGGATATTATCCGTATAATATGGATGAGGAAGAAGTATTGCGTATGAGCGAGTATTTACAGGATTTGGAACTGGCCCTGCGTTACTATGATGAAACAGATGTGCATGTTGACTTTGAATCGGGAAATATGTTTCTGTTTTCTTTTGGAAAAGATAAAAAAACATGGAGTTTTGGTGAAGAACCACTGCCTTTTACCGCTTTTCAGTTTGGAAATCTACTGATTACAGATGAAGATTTGCTCTCAGACTTGGAAAAAGCCCAGAAATGTGATGCTGTTTTAGAGGCGGATATATTTGTGTCAGGAGCATCCGTTACAGATAAAAAGTATGATCGTCCTGCAAATCCGGCATTGTCATTATTAGGAGATGCAAATACGGGAGACATCATTAAGGTTGAAATGCTGGAACCGGAGGAGGATGCGGTTGTAATGCTGGCGGAAATTCTGATAGGATTTATTTTTCAATTTGGAGCACCAAAGGAAATAAGGGTGTCAAATGTAATTGTGGAAGCCGGACTTGAGCAGATATGTAATGTGTGTGGTACTAAACTTCGCAGAGTAAAAAGATTAAAAGGATTGGAAGAATTCAAATATAGCATGCAAAGATTTAGCTAGTAGAAGTTTATCAGGTTGAAGGAAATACCGGATGCCTGTCTAGAATATTTTCCGTTTGCTACAATAGATGAGCTGGAGCAGGAGTATTTAGCAGATAAATATTCCCCATCGGCACCACCGGATCAGCGGCGTCACATCCTGTCAAACCCTGCAATATCCTGCGGAGAATCTTTTCAAAAACCATCCATCGTTTGACAAATTTTATATAGAACGGAGGCTATAATGCTTTTATAAGAAGCAGAAAGGCCGCCGTTCTTTTTTTATGTACATAGATGTGTTGTTTGTCCTGAATTTTATGATGGATGCCATGGCGCTTCTGATTTCCTCTGAAATTCTTGCAGACACGGCCTTGCCGTTGCTTTTAAGGGGCAAGCGGGGATTTGGACCGGGAATCGGCAAAATCCTTTTGGGCGCGCTGGCAGGGGCGTTGGCAGGCTGCGTGCTCACCGTTGCCGCGAAAGTATACGGTGTAACCGCGCTGGAAGAAGGAGTGGGTGCTGTTTTTTCCGGACTTGGGATCTGCGGGCTGATGATCGGGATCGCGTTTCATCCCAAAAGCCTGCGGTCATGGATCCGGCAGATCGTGACCGTGTATGCCACAGCTTTTCTTACCGGCGGGATCTTGGATTTTGTGCGGGCCCATACAGGCGCGGGACAGTATTTTGCGGCGGTGGCAGTGAGCTTTTTCCTGCTTAGCTGCGGCCGTGCAGTCTATGTAAGGCTGAAAGAACAGACTTCGCTGACCTGCAGTGTGCATATTCAGACGGAGGGCGGAACGATCCGCTTAAGGGGCCTGCTTGATACGGGTAATCTGCTGACGGTTCCCATTCTTGGCACGCCGGTGTCCGTGGCGTCCGCCCAAGTGCTGCTTGACGGACTTTCTGAAGAACGGCAAGCCCAGTATGCCTACATCAGAAAAAATCACCAGATCCCGGAAGGCTGTGAGAAAGACTGGTATCTGATCCCTTTTCACAGTGTGGGCTGCGAAAAGGGGCTGCTGCCGGTGCTTGCGGTGCCCCATATCTGCCTGCAGACAGAACGGGAAGAACGGGTGCTCGCCCGCGCCATGATCGGAATATGCGAGTATCCGCTGTCCGCACCCGGCCGTTATGACATGATATTGAATCCAAAGCTTGTGTACGCCTAAATCTGTGTTTGGCCGGGAGCATTTTACATGCCGGCGGCAAACCCGTACAGAAGGCGTCTGCAGAAAGACCCGCGCAGGCGGTTCAAAAGCCTTTTCCTTGCGAACGAGGGTTGAAAAGATATAAATAAAGAAGAATAGGAGACTGATTCATATGAAACCAGTGCTTGCAAATAGATTATCCCTTCATGTTTTTCCTTCTCTGCAAAATATGTTTGTGACTTTGCAGGGCGACATTCACTATATTGGCGGCGCGGAGATCCTGCCGCCGCCGCTGGATCCGGAGAAGGAAGCCAGAATGGTGGCGAAGCTGGACGATACAGAGCTTGGGGAGGAGGCCCGCAGCGTCCTTATTGAGCACAATCTGCGCCTTGTGGTGTACATAGCAAAAAAATTCGACAACACAGGTGTGGGGGTGGAGGATCTGATCTCTATCGGCACCATTGGCCTGATCAAATCCATCAATACTTTTAATCCTCAAAAAAAGATCAAACTGGCTACCTATGCCTCCCGGTGCATTGAAAATGAGATCCTGATGTATCTGCGTCGGACCGCCAAGACCAAAATGGAAGTGTCCATCGACGAGCCTCTGAACGTGGACTGGGACGGAAACGAACTGCTTTTGTCGGACATTCTGGGCACTGACGAGGATGTGATCTACCGAAATGTGGAGGACGAGGTGGAGCGGCATCTGCTGGAAAAGGCCATTGACAGGCTCAGTGACCGTGAAAAGACCATTGTGCAGCTGCGGTTTGGCATCGGAAACGCGGAAGAGCGGGAGATGACGCAGAAGGAGGTGGCGGATCTTCTGGGAATTTCCCAATCCTACATTTCCAGATTGGAAAAAAAGATCATGAAGCGGTTAAAAAAGGAAATATTGCGGTTGCAGTAGAGTCCGGGCGGCCAAAAGATCCTATTCCGGAGCTTCTTTAAAAAGGGGGCTTTCTTTGGGCTGCTGCCGGGTAAAGGCGCCGAATGATAGATGAAAATGAGATATGCGCTACTTGCTTATAATGTTTTAATAACATAAATTGTTCGATAAATATATATAATTCAGAAAAATAATCAGATTAAAACAATATATAGAATAAAAAATATAAAAAATTTTCAAAAAAAGTATTGACAAATCAAAAATGACCTGTTATGATAAGTACAACAAAACAAAAACACACCGAATCTAAAGAAAGAGAGGATAAACCAATGGGAGCATAACTCAAACTCATCAATATAAGCGTGGTAAGAGAGGCGCATTCCCCTTTAGAAGACCTGTTTTACAGTAGATGAAAAGAAAATTCAAACGACATGCAGTCGTGAATAAAAAAACAGGTAGATACCAGCCGATCCTTATATTGAACAATTACCACATATCATTCAAGGCACTGTAAAGACTATTGAACAGATACGATTCCAAAATATTCTTCCTTTAGATTGTAATTATTGCAAACATGAAAAACGCTTTGAGTGATACCATTTACATAGATAGATCGTAACTTCTATAAAATTCGCAAGAATCTGAGACAGGGGAATGAAAATTAAAAAAGCTAAAATAAGCAGAAAGAGTGAAAAAAATTGAATATAGAATTTGAGTAGAACGGCCGTTGTATCGAAAAGATATGGCGGTCGTTCTCATGATATACAAACTTGTTTCTCCGCCGGGTTTCTGATATACTGAGGGCAGGAATAAGGATGTGCGCCAGAGAAAGGAGTACCTATATGAGATCATTTCGGATACGCATGATGGCTATGGTTCTGACAGCTTTGCTGACGATGGGAGTTCTGCCTGTGTCCTTGGCGGAAGGGGCTGTCCGGGAAAGAAAGATGCCGGACAATCCCGTTTACGATGCACAGACGGATACTACCCGCTGGAGCTACGTCTATTTCGGCAGCTATCCCGGAAGGGAGATAAAAGGGGAAGAACTGACGGAAGAGATCGTCAATGCAACGTATACGGGCGGGGTCGCCGTGATAGGCGGAGACCGGTATTGCAGATTATCCAGCGGGGATGCAAGCTATTCCACCAATGCGGCTTCGGAGTCCTTTTATTCTTGGCGGGATAAAACCTTCGCATATTTTCAATACGAGCCCATTCGTTGGCGGGTGCTTGAAAATAACGGAGACACACTGCTTTTGATGGCGGATCAGATTCTGGATGTGCGCCGCTATTGTCTCAACGACGGGAAAGTGACGTGGGAGACCTCCCATGCGAGGCAGTGGCTGAACGGGTATCTGACCGGACCGGGCAGCACCAGTTTTATTCAGAATGCATTCACGGCAAAAGAACAGGAAGCCATTCGTACGACCCATATCACAGCCTCCGATAATGTGTTCAACGGGATCAGCGGCGGCAAGGATACGGACGACAAGGTGTTTCTGCTTTCGGTCCGTGAGGTGATGAACCCGGCATATGGATTCCCGGATGATGTGATCTCTTACACGAAAACGAGAAGGATTGCCCCTACAGATTTTGCGCTTGCGAAGGGCGTCTGGATGGGTACTTACAATGAGGAAAGCTACGGCAACGGCTTCTGGCTTCTCCGCTCTCCGGGCAGCTATCAGCAAGCGGTATCTTTGGTCTATCCTTTTGGGCATGTATATCAGGACGGTTATTATGCCGATGAAAAATATTATGGGATCTGTCCGGCGATCCGGGTAGATATCCATTCGGATCTGTGGAGCATGGAGCCGCCGGCATCTGCCTATGGGGACGCGGACGAGAGCGGTACGGTAGATACGGAAGATGCAAGGGCTGTGCTCCGGCAGACGTTGAAGCTGGACCGGAGCAGCACAAATACTCTTTTCCGGTCGGATGTGGACGGAGACGGCGCCGTAACCTTTGAGGACACCAGACTGGTGCTGCAATATGCCCTGAAGGTTACCGATACCTTTCCTGTGGAGGAAGGGAGAACGCCATGGGAGCCCTCCGAAAGGGAGCCTTATGTCTATCAGTATGAGGAACTGACTTGGCCAAAACCCCAGCAGCAGGAGGCCAGCGGCACAATCTGGATTGCCGGGGACTCTATTGCGGCGTCCTACGGAAGGAAAACAGGGGAGCAGCCCCGTTATGGCTGGGGCGAACTGATCGGCGAGTACTTCAAGGGAGTTACCGTCAACAATATGGCTCTTGACGGAAGGAGCACCAAGAGCTTCACTTCCGAGAGCAATTATGAAAACATCATAAAAAATATGAAGGCGGGAGATTATCTGCTGATCTCCTTCGGACACAACGACGAACGAGGCGCCTTGTCGCTGTACGACGATCCCTTTGGCGGCGCCAATGTGAAAAACTCTTTTAAATGGTATCTGAAAAATTATTATATCGATCCCGCGCTGGAAAAGGGCGTGACGCCGGTGCTGATTTCTCCTGTGGTGAGACGGTACTTCTGGCAGGGAGAATTTTTGGATCCCCAGCTGCACGCCGCCTACGGCAAGGCCATGGAGGCGTTGTCCGCAGAATACGGGGAGCACGGCATCCACATTCCGTTCATTGATCTGCACAGCCATATGAGCGCCATTTACCATGCCCTTGGTCAGGAAGGCACCGGCGCGCTGCATGTACTGTCCGGCGGCAGCTATGACAATACCCATCTCACAAAAGCAGGGGCGGAGATTGTCTGCCAGTTTATCGCGGAGCAGGTCCGGGCGCAGGGCCTGAGTCTGGCAGACTATCTGCCGGAATAAAATACCCTGACAGGCGGGAATTTGTAAATTTCTATTGACAAAGGGATGTTTTTTTGATATTTTATAGGTAAGGTGTACTACTCGAAGTAGTACAACTAATGCAATAGAGCAGATAAGTAACCGGATAAAGCAAACGGCACAACCTATATAGCGCCGGCTGTTTCCGGCAGGAAGGAAGAAATCGTGTATCAGGTTGATGTAATGTCAAGAGTCCCGGTCTATGAGCAGATCGTGGAACAGACAAAAAAATTCATATTGACGGGCGTTTTGCAGGCCGGGGACCAGATCCCCACCGTGCGCCAGATGTCCGTGGATCTGTCGCTGAATCCCAACACCGTGCAGAAGGCGGTGAAGGAACTGGACCGGCAGGGACTGATCTATTCTCTGTCCGGCCGAGGGTGCTTCATTGCGGCGGACGCGCTGCGAATCCTCCGGGAAGAAAAGCGGCAGGGACTGCATGATCTTCAGGAACAGATCCGGGAACTGGCCATCAGCGGAATCGGCAGAGACGAACTGGTGGAGATCATAGACAGGGTGTATGAAAAACAGGGGAGGAAGGATAAATGATCAAAGTAAAAAACCTCACAAAGGAATTTGACGGCTTCAAGGCGCTGGAAAATGTTAGCTTTTCCATTGAGAGGGGCAGTATCTACGGGCTGGTGGGCGCCAACGGCGCGGGGAAATCCACGCTGCTGCGGGTGCTTTCCGGGGTATATGCGCCGGAGGCAGGGACTGTGGAGATCGAAGGCAGTCCTGTTTACGATAACGTGGAGGTAAAGGCGAAGATCGTGTTTGTGCCCGACGAACTGTATTTTTTGCGGGGCGCTTCCTTAAAACGGATGGAGAAGCTGTACAAAAGCGTGTTTTCAAGCTTTGACAGCGCGTACTTTGATACATTGATCGAGACCTTCAAGCTGGACGCCAAAAAGCCCATACAGTCCTTTTCCAAAGGACTGAAGCGACAGGCGGCGATCCTTCTTGCGCTGGCCTGCAGGCCGCAGTATCTGTTTCTGGACGAGACCTTCGACGGGTTGGATCCGGTGGTGCGCAATCTGGTAAAGTCCGTGGTATGCCGGGAAGTAGAGGAGCGGCAGATGACCGTGGTGCTTTCCTCCCATTCTCTGCGGGAACTGGAGGGTATCTGCGACCAGCTTGCCCTGCTGTACGAGGGCGGCCTTGTGTTTGAAAGCGATGTGGTCAACATCAAGACGTCCATGTTCAAGGTGCAGGTAGCTTATACCTACGACTATGACCGGGAGATTTTTGACGGCCTTGATATCCTGCAGTATGAAAGAAAGGGCACGGTCAGCAATCTGATCGTCCGGGGCGACAGGGAGGAGACCATCGAGCGGCTGCGGGAGATGGATCCCGCCATTCTGGAGGTAGTGCCCATGTCTCTGGAGGAAGTGTTCACCTATGAGTTGGGCGCTATGGGCTACACATTTGACGCGGAAAATCTGGAAAAGGAGGAGCCCCGGAATGAAAACTAAGAAAAAGCTTTTCAACAGAAGGCTGTTTGCGGAGGGAGTGCGGCAGCTAAAATGGATCGGCATCATCGGCACGGCGCTTCTGGTGCTACTGACAGTTCTGCTTTTCACCAATACTTCCGTGGCTACTGTCTATTCAGAAATCGCGGATACATACAGCTATAATTCCGGCATTCTGCAATACGGCCTCGGATTTTTAAACAATTCTCTTTCCCTGTTGACGATGTTGATCTATGTGGTGATCGTTCCCATAATGATGCTCAGATTGTTTGGCTTTATGAACAAGCGAAGTGTCAGCGATTATTACCACGGGTTTCCGGTAAGGCGGATCACCCTGTATCTGTCCTTCGGTTGCGCGGTGCTTGCGTGGATCCTGATCGTGGCGGTGGTTTCCTACAGCGCGGTGCTTCTGGCAGATTTTCTGAACAGATTCCTGTCAGGAGGGCTTCCACAGGAAGGATATCTTATGAGAGTAAGAGTGTCAGACCTGTTTTACAGTTATGGGATCGGCCTGCTGAGAACCATTTGCGGCAGCCTGCTCGTAATGGGCGCCATGGCGGTGGCCATGAGCCTTACAGGGACGGTGTTCACCAATATCATTACCGCTCTTGTGATCCTGCTGGCGCCCCGCCTGATCATAGATATGCTCATGGGCGGTTATTACAATATGATGCCGATGGTTCCCGTGGATAACGCCATAAACAAGATCTTTGATTCCTCCTACAATCTGTTTTACAGCGATACGCTGGGCCGGGTGACCAACCCTGTTATACAGGCGGCTCTGAACGGGTATTATTTCCATCCGGCGTTGATAGACAGAGCGACCGCCGTTTCAGACACGTTTCTTTGGGGTAATGTGATCCCCTTCGTTTACAGCAGCCTGCTGGGGGCATTCTATCTGGTTCTTGGCGGCGTTCTGTTCGTAAGAAGAAAGAGTGAAACGGCAGGCGCCCCCAACGTGAGCCGGAGGATTCAGACAGTGTTTGGCGTTCTGGTGGCGCTGACCGTTACGCTGGCAGGCACCTGCGGGCTGGCAAGACTGTTGATCCATACGGAAAGGTCTTTGGGAGGACTGACAGGCATCATTTTGATGTACGTGCTGGGAACGGCGGCCTATTTCCTATATGAGGCCGTTGCCACAAGAAAGATAAAAAGCGTTGTCAAAAGCGCAGGTGTGTTCCCTGCCGTGATCCTACTGAATCTGGTCGTGGGCGTGTTTCTGGTGGGAAGCGCCAACAGAATGATGAACGAAGTAACGCTGGATACCGAGAAGATAGAAGCGGTCTCTCTGGATGCATACGGCGTCTACGCTGACAGTTCTGCGGACGCGATCCCGGAGGCGGCGGAGAAGTTTGCAAAACTGAAATTTACCGGGGAGGATCTGAAACGCATCGTCAGTATTGAATTATATCAGGAGACGGAGGCGTTCCGCCGCAGCGAGGAAGCCTATTACGAGACGATCAGCAGCAGAAGCAGCGATGAGGGACTGATGTCCGGAGAGAGAGTGACCATTTACTATGGGGCAGGGAAAAAATCCAAACCCATTACCCGGTATCTGTACTTTAGCGACGATGATTCCAGCGACATGACCAATGGGCTGATCGAAGAGATGGATCAGATGGAGCCGGTCTCCGTCCGCTTGCCCGCGATCAAAGAGAAGGCGGATTATCTGCGCTGCGGCGCATGCGGCTGGGACTTTGGCGACGAGCAGATCATGGAGCTTTACGAATATCTCAGCAAGGAGATGGACGGAAAGAAATTTCCTATCTATACCTTCCTTGGGAAAAAATATAATAAACATAATGTGTTTGATTTTATAGAAATTACCTGTACGGACGATTCCAACGGATTATTCAGACAGTACAGCCTGCCGATATCCGTCTCTACGCCGGAGACGGTGGAGAAGCTGGCGCAGATGGGCAACGCCGCCCGCGAGGATTTCAGGATCACTGATTTTGTGGGAATGGTGGAGACAATGGAGAAGGAAGGAACCGGAGGCTATGCCAGACTGGCCGGGATCCTCTATGCGGACGGCGGCAGGGACGGGCTGAAATCCAATGAATTTATATGGAGCTCGGATGGATACGGCGGCTACACGGTGGATGTGGAAAACCTGAAAGAAATGGACAAACTGCTGGCGGCTCATGGGATGGATGAGACACCCACCATGGACGGAAATCTGCTGTTTCTTGTCTATGATGATGAAATGGGAACTACAGGCCACTGGTACAATCTC